>LOCH01000110.1 GCA_001516765.1 Vulcanisaeta sp. MG_3
CCATGATCACTGTCCCAATGGTACTTTCGTGATCGTTACAGCGACGATTATCTAAATGGTTAAGCTATGTAGGTATTAATATCGAGAAACTGGTGAGTGCTTTATTAGTGAATTGGGAATTGCTTATTCATTAATTAAAAATAACGCGATCAGTACTTAATTAGGCATGAGTATCCACCGCAATGAGCTCGGGTAGGGTTTGGAAATGCTATAGGTGTGGTAAGGATGTAGTACCTGGGATGAGATTCACTTTCACGAGGAATGGCGCAATACATTGGGAGTGCTTCAGGCTCAACGTTAGTGAGGCGTTTAAGGGTTCCATACCTGAGGATGTCAATGTGCTAATGGAGCTTATGGATTACCTGAACGAGGGCATTGTAAGGCTTAGGGAGTTGGAGATGAGGGCTTTAAGTGATGGTGTTAGGGAGGGCATTATAAACCGTAGGAAAATACTGGAAGGCGAAGCTGCCAGGGTCATGAAAGATCTAGAGAGCTTATTGGGTAGTTATGGCATTAAGTACTAATGTTCGTGGGCGCATGCGATATTAAATTATAGTAGTGGGAACGTTTAAATTCCAGATAATTACTGATTTATCCGTGAGTGTGGAGTCCTACAGTAGGATTAGGAGTGTTTATGCCAAATTGAATAACATGTTCTTTAAGTACGAGGATGAGGTCGTAGGAACACTAATGGCCACCCTATCCAGGGAGAACTACCTACTCATTGGGCCTCCAGGGACTGCGAAGACCACGCTTGTGTATGCCTTATCGAAGCTCTTGAACGCTAGGTGGTTCTATAGGCAGTTGACGAAGTTCACGGACCTTGAGGAGATATTGGGGCCCATAAACATAGCCAAGCTTCTCGATGGTAAGATTGAGAGGATATACACAAACTCCATAGTAGAGAGTGAGTTTGCGCTATTGGATGAGATATTCAACGCATCCAGCGCAATACTCAACACACTACTATCAATACTCAACGAGAGGGTAGTCTATGACGGTGAGAAGGTGGTCCCCGTCAAGACCTGGACCGTGTTTGGCGCAAGCAATAGGATCCCAGATGAGGAGGAGTTGCAGGCGCTTTATGATAGGTTTCCAATCAGGGTATTCACGGAGTGGGTTAGTCCCGATGATACTGAGCCATTGATTGTTAAGGGTTGGGAGTTGAGGATGGATTTGGAGAGGATTGAGCCGTTGGCTACGATGGATGACGTCCAGGTTGTCAATAAGGTGATCACGCAGTACGTCTATGATCACATAAAGGACATATCTAAGGTCATCAGTCCAATAATCTCGAACTATGTGGAGCACATACCAATTAGTAATAGGACTAGGGTTAAGGTGCCCATGTACGTAACCACATACCTACTGCTTCACGGTATTGATATAGGCAGGACAGAATTAACACCAGCATTGCTCAGGGTCGGGACAATAAAGGTCCTCAAGTACCTAGTCAGCAATAAGGACCAGTTAAGTGAGTACAACTCCTTCGCCACGGTCCACATGCCAGAGGACCTCCTAAGATTAAGCGAATTACTAAGCGAGGCAAAGGCGCTAATAAACAATGAGGTTTATGATGAAGCTAGGCAGAGAATAAACGATGCCAGGGAACTACTTAATCAAATAAGGAGTAAGTGGGATAATGTGATGGTTAGACTGTACACGGAGGAGATAAACGAGATGGAGGAATTATTGAAGAGACTTGAGGAGGCATTAAACATTGGAAGAAGATAAATGTAGCAACTCACGGGATAATCTAATCACTAATTCGAACAGCTTAGGTGGTGCGTTGTAAAGCCTCATGTCAGTAATCACATCGCTGATCAATTCCGGAATACCCTCAACATTTACATCTGAACCACTAAGACTTTGAACCTCATATAGAAGAATTCTCAGGTAGAGGTATGAGATAACCAGGAACCTGGTCCTAAAGTCATCACCAGCATCGGGAGGGCATTTAAGTGGCTTTACATCATCACATAGTGGCTCGATGGTGAGTCCAAGATCACGAACATAATTCATCAAAAGTTCTGGGTTCCTAACCATGGACCAAAACACCTCACGAACATTAACCATACAAAATCACGGAAGTGGCTTTTCCCTCATAAGCCTAATCGCATCATCCATAGTGAAAACGCGTCCACGCCAATTAATACTGCTGGTGAATGCGGTCTTCATGATGGCTAGCCAGGAGAAGTAGACGTTAATTATAGAGGCTAGGGCAAGTAATATTGTGTATTGCTTCGTAATCTCTTCATGATAGAAATCATTCAATTTCCTAATCTCATTAACCCTAACGTAATCCTTAACAACACCCAATAGGTAGGGGGTTACACCAAGGATTAATAGGTATGGATTGATTATTGACAGCGCTATCGCTATAGGTAGTGTGATCACGTATAGGGTATACGATGCGGCATAGAGCATGAAGCCCCTAAACCCATAAACCCTAACGTACCACAACTGCCTAACGGCCCAGGAAAAGGCGTCGCGTAGACCTACATCCTCAAGCGTCAACACCAGGGACTCTGGAACGAAGGCTATGCCAAGACCCTCCCTATGTACGAAATGGGTAATTACATAGTCATCACTCAGGTAGTTGGGTAGGTAATCACGGATAAACCACTTATCAATCAACCATCTCCACACGGCTGAGGAACCACCCCAAGTAAACCTAGCCACAGGATTTTGCATTGCGGTGATACCAATCATGTTAAAACTAGCCCTTAATAAGGATCCTAAGCCAAGGCGCCTAAGTGGTAAGTAGAATCTGTATGTTGTTGATGCACCAACCCCCTTCATCACTAACCAACCCACTAAATTCCTGAGCCATTGCCTATGAACACGCGCATCACTATCAACGAAAACCACAACATCACCAACAACCCTCCCCAAACCATACGCCAAGGCCTCACCCTTACTACGACCACCCCTATTAATCAAAACCTCAGCATCAACACCAGAACCCCTGAGTAACTCGGTTATTACACCGTATGCCGGGTCATCCTCACTATCAAGGACGAATACGTACTTCCTAGGGCCAGGATAATCCTGGTCAAGCACACTAGCCACATTATTCCTCAAATCCTGGTCCAAACCCCTCACCGGCATTATAACGGTCACACTCGGTAGGGGATTCCTTAGAGGAAACCCATTACTCGACCTACCCCTCCAAAACC
>LOCH01000111.1:0-2874 GCA_001516765.1 Vulcanisaeta sp. MG_3
ACTCCTGATCACTGGTGTAATTCGGATTACCAGACCGTCCTTATTTGAGAAGACCAATATTAACTGATTGTATGAATACCATACTTAACTTTCGAAGTTTCTACATGTCTTTCTTAAGCGTGTTCTTTACGTACTCCTCTGCATCGTTTCTTAGGTCTACAATGCTTATGGGTAGCTTCTGTTTATCAACTCCCCTCACCATGACTAGGGTAGCTATTATGCCAGCGATCTTGCTTGCATTACCCCCAACTCTGGCCTTAATGAAGGGGGTAAGTATTTTCAGCTCTTCATCAAGTTCCACAACATCCAAATCCCTCAGAAAGCCATTACTCCTTAGGTAATTAGTGAACCATGAGTATACTAGATTGAGCACAACCCCCCTAGCTACCCCATACTTCGTACCAACATCGTTAGCTATACCGTATGGATCTAAGAAAAATACTACGGCGTTCATGGGTAAGCCCCTATTAATCACATTCAATATACATGCCACCTTACCCCTCATCTCCCTGGTCATGTCTATAGTCGTTGGGTAACACCTAAGGAATATCTCCGAATATGCCGTGTCGATACCCTGCTGTGTGGCACTTACGTAACCAATAACGCCAAGGTCCCACCTAACCATCGATAATCCTACCACTCTACTCATTACAGAGGTTATGTGTTGCGGTATTATTTAAAAAGGCGAGTTTGTTGTGGTTGGCGGGTATGAGTGCGGCTAGGGCATTGACTAAGGTTGTTGTTTGTCCATTATGTAATTACATGGGGGATGACGTTAACAAGGTAGTTGAGGCTATAACAAAAGCCACACCACAACCCAGGCTTAAATGCCCAAAATGCGGTGCTGAGGTTGATGCCAACACTTTCGTTACCCACCTACGCAGGCATGGACGTATTGGTGGCAAGACCATAACCTGCGATATATGCGGTGCCAAGGTTAATGGCGAGGGCGCCTTCCTAAGGCACCTCAAGGAGCACCTGGTAGTTGCTGTTAGGAAGGGTGGCATGGATGTGTATTACTGCCTGGTGTGCGGTGCGGAGTTCATAACCAGGAACTCAGCCATCACACACCTCCTCAAGAGGCATAGTCTTGAGTGATTCCTCGTGGATTTACTGTGGGATTTAGCCGTAACACTATTGATAATATGGCCTCCCTATGTTGCCAACGCGACGCCGGTGGTTGCGAGTAAGATATTTAGGAGGAGGACGCCCATAGACTTCGGTAGGAATTTCCTCGATGGTAGGAGAATTTTCGGTGATGGTAAGACCTATGAAGGGTTCGTAACAGGGTTACTCGCTGGGTTCCTAATTGGTGAACTTACGTACATCATTGTGACAAGCGCAATCAAGGTCGCCTGGGAATTACCGAAACCATCAACGGTCTTTGTAATGTGCACGGCGGCTCTTCTTGGAGATTTACTTGGTGCCTTCATTAAGAGGAGACTTGGGTTACCCCGTGGTGCCCCCGCACCATTGCTTGATCAACTTGATTTCCTACTTGCAGCACTTCTCGCGCTATGGCTTATTCAGCCCCAAGTCCTGCGTTGGGTGTATGTGGTGATGGCAGTAATAATTACGCCACCAATACACCTACTAACAAACACTATAGCCTACTTACTCAGGCTGAAGAAGGAGCCCTGGTAAAGTACGGCAGAATACCCCGCCCTGCATATTGCATCACCGCGTGAAATCAAATTTTTAAGTCTGAATTGCATCATCCCTACGTGCGTGCAGTAGTAATTGGTGATGAACACACGGTGTACACATTCAAGCTCCTTGGATTTGAGGGTAGGGTGGTTAATGAGGGCGATAACGTCATCTCAATAATTAGGGAGTTGAGTGTGGAGGAGGATGTCGGCGCTATACTCGTAACGAGCGAATTAGCTGATAAGGCTAGGGAGGATTTTGATAAGCTTAGGATGAAGATGAGGAAACCAATGCTTATTGAAATACCCTCACTGAAGGAGGCGAAGCTTAAGGAGGTTAATTACCTGGCAATCCTGAGGAGCGTCCTGGGAATATGAGATTAAGCTTTACTTAGTTATTAATATCAATAGGGCTAGGAGTAGATAGGCTATTATCGTTACAGACATCGCCAACTAGCGACACTGACCTAAACCTATCCGCATAATCGCTCCTGCGTAGTACAGCTATGCATATGTATGGTTAATATTAAATCCGTAATTACTACACCAATCGTCAGTATAAACCCGAAGGGTTCGTTTAGGGATAGAATTATTATCAATGGCGACACAGCCACAGCGGTTAGTGTGAACGCCACAGCCATGACTATTGCCGTTGTAATGCCGTATGTATTAGCCACAGTCCTCACGCCAGCCTTAATATCGCCGGGTATATCAAGAGCGCCCTTAACCAGCTCCCTACCCATGGTTGCCAATAGGGATACCGTGAATAGTAAGTATGGTAAGTTCATTGTTGGTAATGTTGATGTAATGGCATATAATCCATATAGGAAGGTTAGGGATGAAGTTATTGCAACCAATAGGTTATTTACGAAAATCACCCTCTTCAACCTATAATTGTAGGAGAAGCCCGTTATGATGGCAATGATCAGTATTGAGATGCTCCATGGCGCCAGGTAATTAAGGACAACACCAACAACGTTAAGTAGGATTGATATCAATACGGAAATCAACGACAGCACCCAGGCAGTTCTGATGGATACATCACCACGCACTAACGGGGCATCAGGTCTATTCACCCTATCCTCTTCTATATTGTATATATCATTTGTGACGAATAGAAATACCTCAGTCAGCAATGATGATATAAAGAGTAAGACCATTGCAATGGGATTATTGCCTCCAGAGATTATGTATGAAGCAATCACTATGAGACTTGTCAACACTCCAT
>LOCH01000111.1:2894-4099 GCA_001516765.1 Vulcanisaeta sp. MG_3
GGCATAAAGTTAATTCATGAGAGGGTCATCTCAACTCTACACTTAACTTATGAGGTCGTTTTTAAGCTAGATCTCGACATGTGTCTCTACGAGGCTTAGGAAGAGCTCAGTGACGTTGAGAGCAATAGGGTGGAGGGACATTACTCATTCCTTGAGATAGATGAGGATACGGCGAGGGATTGTGTTGAGTTCGTCTCAAATCACCTCATACCACTGATTAGGTCGGTTTGGAAGGATAGGTGGTGTGAATAAGCTGACGAGAAGGAGCGAGGCTTCATATTAATTTTGTGATTTCTTGGTACTTGCGTGCTCTAGATATCACCATATACGTATTGTATTCCCAGCATTTTGGCAACGTCTTTATCAAGTGCTGCTATGTCTTCATCGCTCAATTCCTTAATGTCGTACTTACCCAACGCAGAGACTAGCATCTGTGTTTCCTCCTTAACCGCCTCTATGTAATTCGCGACCCCCTTCTCGCCCTTAACCATTGCGGCTATGAGGAATGGCCTCGCCATGTATACACCACTGGCGCCAAGCGCTACCGCCTTCACAACATGCGAACCATTGTACAACCTACCAGCTATTAGGAGTGACAAGTCCTTAATGCCAAGTTTCCTGGCGTCCCTAATCTTCTTCAATCCGACAATTGTTGGATAGCCCAAGTGCTTCAGCGCCACGGATGGCGCCATGCCCGTCCCACCCTCCTTACCATCAATCACCACAGCGTGTGCTCCCTCCTCATGGGCAATGCTTATCACCCTATCCACGTCCCTGTAAGGACCGAGTTTAATCCATATCCTAGCCCTTGGGTACGCAGTCCTCATGAACCTAATCATACCCCTTAGTATATCCTCGGTGTATGTACCAGGTACTGAGTACCTCGTTATGAACTTGTCCTTAACCTTCTCAGGATCAACCTCAAAGTGGTACTTCGCCTTTAACCTAATCGCCTCTTCCTTAGGTATTTTAATGACACCACCAAGTCCAGGCTTGGCCCCCTGCCCCATCTTAATCTCGAAACCAACCAAACCCTCCTCTATGTACGGCTCCAAGTCCCTATCACTGTAAACCTTATTCCAAAGCTCATCATACGCATCCTCAACGTTTTGCTGTATAATGACCCCACCGTACTTATCAACATTCGTCAGATACGCCATGACCCTCTCCTTAAAGCTTGGGTGACCCCTGGTGTACCTCCTCGA
>LOCH01000112.1 GCA_001516765.1 Vulcanisaeta sp. MG_3
CCATGCCCATTAATTGAGGATCTCTATAAGAAGGGTTGGCTTGGACAGAAGAGTGGACGTGGCTTCTATGAATACAAGGGTGGGGCTTACGAGAGGGCCAACATACCGAGGGAGGTAGGTGAGAAGGTTGATTTGGTGTCCATATTCGCCCCTGCCATAAACATGGCGGCTTGGTTGCTCAGGAATGGCATAGCGTCTAGGGAGGATATCGATAAGGGTGTCAAGCTAGGCCTCGGTTGGCCAAAGGGCGTCTTCGAGTTCGCTGATGAGTTCGGCATTGATAAGGTTGTGGACGCCCTAAACCAGCTGTACTCCAGGTTTAACTACGAGTTATTCAAGCCAGACCCACTATTGACGCAGATGGTTCAGGAGGGTAGGCTTGGTCAGAAGAGTGGTAGGGGGTTCTATGAATATGGTGCTGCCGGAACCGTGGAGTTTAAGGAAATAATACTAAGGAAGGAGCCGCCACTGGCTTGGATAATACTGAATAGGCCACAGAGGCTCAATGCCTTAACAATGACCATGCTCGAGGAATTGAGTAGGGCACTTGACATGCTTTGGGATGATAAGGAAGTTAGGGTCGTCATAATAAGGGGGGCTGGCGATAGGGCGTTCTCGGCTGGAGCCGATGTATCATCATTCGCAGGCCCACTCCACACATACTACTTCTTCCTATACAATAGGAGATTCCAGGAGGCCGTTAGCAAGATTGAGAGGTTTCCAAAGCCCGTGATAGCCGCGATTGATGGCTACGCCCTGGGTGGTGGTTTGGAAATAGCAATGACTTGCGACTTTAGAATAGCCACTGAGAGGTCTGAGTTTGGTCAACCCGAGATAACACTGGGTATATTGCCTGGAGCCGGCGGCACGCAGAGGTTAATCAGGCTTGTTGGTATGGCTAAGGCTAAGGAGTTGATAATGCTTGGCGATAGGATCAAGGCCGATGAGGCGTACAGGATTGGTTTAGTGAATAAGGTTGTGCCTAAGGAGAGGTTTGAGGAGGAGGTTAGGTCATTCGCCATGAGGCTAGCCCAGGGACCGCCAATAGCATTAACCTACGCGAAGTATGCAATAAACTTCGGAACGCAGGTACCAACGGACATAGGGTTAATGCTTGAGGCGGCTTTCTTCAGCATGGCAGTTAATACAAAGGATGCCCAGGAGGGCGTCATGGCGTTCCTGACAAAGAGGAGACCTGAGTTTAAGGGTGAGTGAACTATATAGTATATATAGTAACATTATTTAAAATTAACCTAACTATAAACAACTGGTTATGTCTGAGGATCCCTACGAACTACTCAAGTCGATGACGGATAAGGCACTACCTAAGTTAACAAGTAAAATAGGTGGTCCTGTTAAGGTCTTTCAGTTCACCGGGGAGGGCTATGAACCATTCTATGTCGAGGTTGGGGGTGGTTCAATAAAGCTCACCAAGGGTTCCCATAGATCACCAACGGCGACAATACAGGTCAATAAGGACAACCTACTGAAGTTAATTAAGGGGCAGTTAGATGCAATGCAGGCGTACTTCTCGGGCATAATCAAGGTGACGGGTAATATAATGGATGCAGCGACCCTGATCGACATAATGAACACAGCACGCTCGGCGTAACGATGTATATAGTTTATAATTATCATTAAAAATCTATACATATTTCCCCATGGCAACTAATTAATATAGATAATAATTACATTTATACCCAGAACCTGGTTATAGGTCCTCATGAGAATTCTAGTAACTGTACCGCTTGTGGACCCTGACGTGGGTCCCATAGCAATGAAGCTACTTAGTGAGGCTGGTGAGGTGGATGTTAGGCCGATGACTACGGAACAGTTAAGGGAGGCTATAGGTGATTACGATGCTGTGATCGTCAGTGTTTGGCATAGGGTCACCAAGGACGTAATTGATGCTGGCAGGAAGCTTAAGGTTATTGGCACCGCATCCGTGGGTGTCGATCACATTGATGTTGATTATGCCGAAAGCAAGGGTATAAGGGTTGTGAGCGCTGCTGGCGCATCAACGTACAGTGTGGCTGAGTTTACGTTTGGTTTACTCTTAATGATGGTTAAGCGAATACCTGAGAACATGGGTAGGGTTAAGGGTGGAGAGTGGGGTTCTCTGTTGACGCCGGGTATTGAGTTGTTCGGTAAGACCCTAGGCATAATAGGGCTTGGCAGGATTGGCTCCTACGTGGCTACCATAGCCAATGCCTTTAGAATGAGGGTTTTGGCTTACGACCCGTTTGTAGATAGGGATAGGTTCATTGAGGTTAACGCCGTTAAGGTCGATAATCTAGATGACTTGCTTAGGCAGTCGGATTTCATAACAATACATACATCATTAACTAAGGAGAGCAAGGGCTTAATTGGCGCTAGGGAGGTTGGTTTGATGAAGGATGGGGTTTACATAGTGAATACGGCGAGGGGTGAGGTTGTTGACGAGAACGCAATCCTCAATGGTTTGAGGTCGGGTAAGATAGCTGGTTACGCAGCGGATGTGCTTACGGGTGAGCCGCCCACTGAGGAGACATCGCCATTGTTGAGGGCGTTCAAGAGGGGTGAGGTCCCCAACCTATTCATAACAAGCCACATAGCTGGTGTAACTAGGGAGTCTGTAAAGAGGTATACGTTGTATGTTGCCCGTGGGGTTAGAGACGCATTGATGGCGTATGGAAGGTGACTAGGCATGGTCACCGGTGGAGAGGTCCTTGTTAGATCGTTGATCGAGGAGGGCGTGGATACAGTGTTTGGCTTACCTGGAACTCACGTGCTTGGAATATACGCGGCACTACATGACTATGCCGATAGAGTTAGGCATGTACTTGGTCGTTTTGAACCGAGCATGGGTTTCATGGCTGACGGATACTCAAGGGCTAGCGGTAGAGTTGGTGTCCTCATAGTTACCGCGGGACCTGGCGCCACGGGCCTCGTGACACCACTTTCACAGGCGTCCGTTGAGGGGGTGCCTATCGTAGCCTTTGCCGGGTTAACACCAATTAAGACTGCAGGTAGAGGTTATTACCACGAGTTTAGGGATGCCAATGCACAACTGAGCATCTTTAAACCATTCACCAAATGGGCTGTCAGGGTTGAGGATGGTAGGGATATACCCAGGATCGTCTCTAGGGCGTTCAGGATAGCTAGGGAGGGTAGGCCTGGTCCTGTTTATGTGGAGTTGCCGAGGGATATTATCGATAGTGACACAGAGTGGGTTGGTTACACGAGGGAGGAGCCAACAAGGGTTAAGCCTGACCCCGCCGTCGTAGACGCAGTAGCTAGGGACTTGCTCAATGCTGAGAGGCCCGTCGTCTACGTCGGTGGTGGTGTGATATCGGCGGAAGCAAGCAATGCCCTAATTAGGGTTGCTGAGGAGCTTGGTGCGCCCGTGGTTACTTCAGTAATGGGTAAGGGCGCCATACCCTTCGATCACCCGTTACATGGCGGTTTGGCGGCTGGTTATTTCGGCGATACCGTGGCTGTGAAGCTTGTGGAGATGGCTGACGTTGTGTTGGGTGTGGGTACTAGGTTTAGTGAGTTAGGCACTGGGATGTGGTCGTTACCTATTAAGGGCAAGTTAATCCATGTTAATATTGACCCTAACGACATCGGTAGGAATTATAGGACTGACTTAGCCGTGGTTTCGGATGCACTTGAGTTTCTCAATGCACTTTA
>LOCH01000113.1:0-2610 GCA_001516765.1 Vulcanisaeta sp. MG_3
TAATGCCTATTTACGTGGTTGGCGCCGGTCCATGGGATCCGGAGCTTATTACCCTAAAGGCTATTAAGATCCTAAGAAACGCCGATATTGTTTATTACGGCTCATTGGTTAACGAGGAAATAATAAAAATGTATGCACCGAGGGCTCAGAAAATATACATGGGGCATGTCCGCGGTGAGGATCATAATAAGTTCGTTAAGCAAGCCCTAGAGCTGGCTAGGGAGGGTTTGAACGTGGTTTTTCTAAAGAATGGTGACCCGGCAATATTTGGTAGGGGCATTGAAATATGTAAGGAGACGATCTCTAATGGAATACCCTGTGAGGTGGTTCCAGGGGTTAGTAGTTTCACAGCAGCTGTTGCTAAATACTTAATTGATTTAAGGGGGATTGTGGTTCTCATGGCTTATCCAAACATTGACTACAATATTAGTGCTGATACCAAGGTCATCTTCATGGGTACTAAAATCATTAATGAGTTAATTACTAAGTTAAGAAACGATGAGGAGGCCGTAATAGTGAGTAGGTTGACGTATCCTGATGAGGAGGTGGTCACCCTAAGTAAGGACCACGACCCTAACATCGATGTCAAACCACCAGCGCTAGTAATCATTAGGCGCCGTGGTGGGTATGAAGGTGGTGAGTGAGAAACCGCGATTGATTATTGCGTCGTATAAGGGTAAGGCGGGTAAGACGACTGCTACGTTAGCAATAGCCATGGCATTAATTAAGGCTGGTTATAAGGTGTCCATGTTTAAGGTGGGCCCCGACTTCATAGACCCCAGTTATCACACAGCCTTAACTGGTGAGCCAAGTAGGAACCTGGACTATATATTGATGGGTAGTGAAGGTATTATTAGGAGATTTTATAGGTACTCAAGGAACTCAAACATAGCAGTCATTGAGGGGGTTTCGGGTCTCTATGATAGTGTTGATGGGATTACCGAGGATGGCAGCACAGCCCAGGTTGCCAAGTTGTTGAGGGCCCCTGTTATACTCGTTATTAATGGTGAGAGGATTAATAGGACGGTCAGGGCATTAATAAGGGGGTTGAGGGATTTCGATCCTGAGGTCAAGATAATGGGTGCTGTACTCACTAACATTAATCAGAGGCAGGTTGATAAGTTGAGCAGGGCTGTGGAGGATGAGGGTCTTGAATTCGTGGGTTTCATACCGAGGAGTGATGATGTCGAGGAATTAATGCAGTATAGGCATTTGGGTCTTGTTCATGCCCAGGAGATGGATAGGGCTAGGATAATCTCGGTAATTAATGAAGTCTCTAAATACATTGATGTCAATAAATTGGTGAGTATAGCTAAGGAAAGCGAACCAATTGCTTTTGAGCAGGATAACGTAGATTCAGATAATACGTATTCAAGGAGCATTAAGATCGGTGTTGTCCTAGGTAGGGCATTCACATTCTATTATCCCGAGACCATAGAGAAGGCCCAGGAAATTGGTTATGTTAAATTCCTAGATCCCGAGATCGATCAGGAAATTGGTAACCTAGACCTGGTAATTATTGGCGGTGGCTTTCCCGAGATTTATGGGCAATACCTAGAGAAGAACAGGGCCTTTAGGAGCGATTTGAGGCGATTCATTGATAGAGGTGGTTACGTCTATGCGGAATGCGGTGGTTTGATGTATCTAACGAGCTCGATAGTGTATAATAATGAGGAGTACGAGATGGTGGGCGCCATAGATGCTGTCACTATAATGCATAGGAAACCCGTGTGGTATGGCTACGCTACGGCTAAGATCATAAGGAACACACCAATAGGTGATTCAGGGACTATATTGAGGGGTCATGAGTTTCATTACTCATCGATAATACTCAGGGGTAGGTACGAAATGGCAATTAGGTACGAGAGGGGCGCCGGCATCAATGGGTTGGACGGAATCTTGGTAAACAACGCCTACGCACATTACTTGCACATCCATCCGGAGACGTATGACGTATTAAGCCACATATTGAGTTATATGCATAGAAATGGAAATCAATAATGATCTGCCTTTATTGGCGTGATGCACTTAAAAGCCCTTTATGTAATGAGTATATTGTTTTAAATATCCTCGGCTTTATAGTTAAAACGCTATGGCAACTCTCGACATAGATGATGAGGAAATTAAGGAGCTCGTTGATAAACTACACTCAGTGGAGGTCGCCGTGGAGGGTACGGAAATCATGGTCCACTTTAGCGATAGGGAGCAGGAAACTGCCATGTTCATTAAAAGGGTATTGGGATACCCAGGCATAGCAGCCATATACGGTCCACGCGGTGCAGGTAAAACTACGCTTCTAAAGCTACTAGTTGAGAGGGCTAAGGAAGTAGGGGGATTCGAAAACTTCGTATTTATCCGTTACGAATTTAGTGAAAAAATACTCAGCGACTTACAATTAGGCATACCTAAGCTTAATGAAGGCGTGATCGGTGAAATCGCTAATGAACTATCTAAGTCACTAAATAACCTAACCATAGGCACGACGTACCTCGGCATAACCATTGCCCTGAGGGATATCATTACTTCCATTATAAAGATAATTGAGAGGTACAACCTTCGTGATAAGAAGGTAGTTGTCATTTATGACGACATTGACAAATACGTGGGTAA
>LOCH01000113.1:2678-4015 GCA_001516765.1 Vulcanisaeta sp. MG_3
TCCGAGCTACCGAGCGAGCCCTGGATCGGCAAGGACTACGCATACCAAATACCGGCGTATTATTGGGCGATAAGGGCTATGGTCGAGGCAGGTAAGGCTAACGTAACACCTGAGGATTTATTAAAAATCATGCAGCATTAAAGCCATAGGAAGGAAAAGGAATAGAAAAAGATTAATTTAACGAAGCCCGTAATAATCACCACAACGTTCAGTTAAGACTCTCTTCACATTATTGACCATCATAACCGCCGCGGTCTCGGTAAATACATAAAGTTGCTTAGCTATGTTACCTAATCGTAACAATGTGTATGGAAGCCCCACCCATAAGGTATTGTTGGATTTAACCGAGAAGTTAGGCGATAAGGCGATTATAATACTCATGGTTAGTGAGGATTGTACATAAGGTGTTATTGATAGTGATTACATAATCAATGTGTAGTTTAGTGAATAAGGACTTGTTAAGTAAAATCGTTGACAATGCATGCGATGGTGAAGGTTAGAGCCTACGAGCCTAATTCACTGATTATGGAGAGGGCCGACGTCTTCGTGAGAATTCATGTGGTGCCCACGGAACAATTAATAAGGGTAAGTGGTGGTAAGGTTGAACCAACAGCTTACATACTGGATACATACGTGATTGGAAATAATGTCGTTAAGATTAGGGAATATCTAAACAATCATGAGTTCGGGAAGATACATAATTTATCTACAGACAATGCCAAGGGCTCACTAGCACCGGAGAAGTGGGATGTACCTAAACTTGTGAAGTTAGGTGTGGGCTCGGTGTCTTCACTGTTACGGAGATGTTTAGCCTATTATACATTGCCTGGAACGTACTCCACACAACCAACATACATCAACTACACACATACTTCTTCACGGCAATAATGTACATGGGGCTATTAACACCATTCATAGTCAGGGAAAGAGGACCATTCTGGATCTCAAGACCTAGTAAATGGTTATTAATACCATCAATTGTCGACCTCATTGTTGTGGCATTCCTCGCAATGACCTGCCGCTACCTAACGGGACTCACTTATTAACACCAATAACACCAACTGAGTGGGCCGTAATAACGGCTTACACCCTCTTTGCAAGCTTCGCAATCAATGACTTAGCAAAGAGGGGACTTGGGAGCCCTCGGTATCTCTAGGTAATTTAATTCAATTAATTTAATACAGTATAGATTTAATTGATTTTAGATTTGGGAGGTTCAGTAATATCGTTAATAGCAATGCCACACCCCATTATTAGAGCCATAATTACTACCGCCTATATTATATATGCTGGGTACATAATTAATCACAGCGTAATCAATGCAGCATAATCATTGG
>LOCH01000114.1 GCA_001516765.1 Vulcanisaeta sp. MG_3
TAGGTACCTACTATTCATCACGGTATTGTTTACGGGCTTCAAAAACCTGAGAAATGAATTAATATACAGGGTGGCGGCTAGGAACTACGAACGTATAAACCAACTGCTCAACAACCCCAAGTACTCCATGGCTGATGGCATTAGCATGGCATTACTAAACGACTATTTAAGTGAGGGGGTTAGGGGTGAGGACATTAAGGAGGCTAATAACGCAATCCACAGCTTTGTCTACGGACTTAGGAGATTAACTGGCGCATACGGAACAACGCTACTGAGGTGGATACCCAAGTTCCGCGATCTTGACTCCTTCGAGAAGTCCCTGACCATGTTCTACCCAATCAGGGCTAATGAAAGGAGGAGGAGGGCTATTAGGACGTTCATCAGGTGGGTTTCCCACGAGACGAACCTACCCGTAGCCCTTGGATTACTATTTAGGGGTGCCTATAGGCGGTACACAATGATTGCCGACATCTACAGCACCATGGTTACTATCAGGAGCGGGGCATTTCTAATATCAACCAACGACAACACGCTTAGGGTAATTAATAAGATAGTGGCAGGTAGGGATAGTGGCGTAACCATAAAAGTTTACGAGGTTAAGGGTATCGTGAGGACTGTGGGTAGGTTAAGCAATGACCCGATAATCTACGAGAGGGGAGCATTCAGGATAGGTCACGACTACTGCTCAAAGCTTAAATGCAGCGAGTGCCCAATCAATAGGGTTTGCATGAAGTTCACATGGGTGAACATCAAATGAGCGGTATAGACCTACCTGAGGAATTAAGAAGGCTAATTGAGGAGGTAACCATGAATAAACTAAACGAGGTTAGGGGCAAGACCGAGACATTGATATTCGTCGACTCAGTAATAGATGAGGTGAAGAGGAGGGGTGTGGTGATGGATGACGACACAGAGGCTAAGGCAAGGCCCTACGTAGTGGATATACTATGGACACTACGTAAAAGGGGCGTGATAGCAATGGATGATGACCTACTACACTTTAGCCTAACAAGGAGCCAAGATACGTAGGACTTAATTATGCATCACCGAAAGCAATCAATAACCTCAATAAAATTACGCAAATAAGACCACACTCCTCACAATAAACCACCCAATCCTCATTTTTGAGGATTTTATTGGTGCATGCCTAGTTACGTAGTCATAATTGCTCAAGGCATAACACATACCCTCTATAAGCACGTTAATAAAAATTAAACAATACCAATAAATTAATGCCTAAAATTAACATAACGTCCCCTGCATGCACCCACGCCAAACCACCCGGAGGAAATTCCTCCGGGTGGTTTTCATAACCTACCCAATTCAACTCTAATTGCCCCATACTCACTAATATGTACTATGGCATAACGGCCTTCATAAAAAGGCCCTGGATTCACTACCACCGTACCTCCAATATCATCAACACCTGGTGATTCGTGTACATGCCCCGTGAGCATCACCAACGGTTTTAGCACGCTCAATAAACTCCCTAACGGCTTTACTACCAATGTGCCTACCACCCCAGGCCATATCTACCTTACAATCATAGGGCGGATAATGACTTAATACTATCAATTTACGTCCTAACCCTCTCCACAGCCTTAATCTCGATTGGGTAACCAGCTAAATAGAGGTCTTTACCTATGTCTATGATACGCCCCTCAATGAGGTATTTAAATACCCTAACCCTAATGCCCAGTGGATCCATATTACCCAACACAGCATAGACAGGCTTACCAAACCTGCTAAGTAGGTCTAAAATGCCGACGTCCTCAAAATCCCCACCCACAGTAATCACATCAACATTACCTATCAAATCTCTTAATTTATCTACTAAAGCTACGTTCCCCATGGGCATCACTTATATGTAGTATCTTCACCATACACTATAACTCATTTGTTCACAGACTAATTTATTTACCTTTAGAGGTATTATTTAAAAAACAGACTACAGTAATTATTATCATGACGACCGAGACTACGGAGAAGGTAGCTACATGGAGAAAGGTTGTGGCTGGCGTGTTATTTGCAATACCGTGGATATTCTACCTATTACTACCGCTATATAACACTGCGCAACCTGAGCTTGGTGGCGTACCGTTCTTCTACTGGTTCCAAACGCTGTGGCTTGTTGTGTCATCAATACTATTCATAATAGCCGTGTTCATACTATACCCAGGTAGGAGGTGATGGTAATGAGTCCCCTAGTCGGCCCACTAGGTTGGGGTATATTCCTGGGGTTCTTTGTGATATTTGTCTTCCTGGGCTTTTACGGTGCACGTTGGCGTAGGGGTGACCTAAGCCAGTTACATGAGTGGGCGTTGGCTGGTCGTAGGCTCGGCACCTTCTTGGCCTGGTTCCTGGTCGGCGCTGACTTGTATACGGCTTACACATTCATTGCCGTCCCTTCAGGGGTATTTGCCAGCGGCGCTCTGTACTTCTTCGCAGTACCTTACGTTGCCGCGACATTCGCCATCGCCTCAGTAACCATGCCCGTGCTTTGGAGGTGGAGTAGGTTGAGGAATTATGTGACGGCTGCCGACTTCGTTCAGGATAGGTTTAACAGTAAGCTACTGGCCGGCTTCATAGCGGCTACGGGTATTGTGGCTGAGTTCCCATACATAGCCCTTCAGATAGTTGGTATGCAGGCGGTATTGACGATAATGCTCCTCGGTATTGTGAAGAATATAAAGTTAGTCAGTGATTTAGCATTGACGATAGCCTTCATTATACTGGCTGCCTTCACGTACACCAGTGGCTTAAGGGGTGCCACGTTAACTGCGGTGTTTAAGGATGCACTGGTGTTTCTGGGCGTCATTGCAATACTTGCTGCAGCACCTTTTGCGATATCTGGTGCCTTCTCAACGGCATTTAAGGCAGCCACACTAGCTGCATCAACAACAAAGGGCTTACTAGCAAGTGGTGTTGATTTCTTAAAAACACCCTTCGCAGCAGCCTACACAACGCTTTGGGTAGGCAGTGCATTGGCACTATATTTGTATCCGCACGCTGTCAATGGCGCACTGAGTGCTGAGAGCGATAAGAAACTTGCCCTAAGTACGGCTTTACTGCCTATCTATGGAGTAGCATTAGCGTTATTAGCTATGTACGGCATATTGGTTTACGGCGATGCTCAGCCATGAAGATACTAAGCCTATTCCCACCGAGCGCCAGGGGTAGCTTAGTAATAC
>LOCH01000115.1 GCA_001516765.1 Vulcanisaeta sp. MG_3
CCCCTCGCCGGTATCACTACCAAAGCTCCAGGCTGTTGGTACGGGAAATAACTTATTGCTTGGCCCTAGATAATAAAGCGACAGAGATGCGTTTATTTTATTTACAAACACTGTGGCGCCACAACCTGGCCCACCAATTATGAATTCTGAATCAATCAGGTAACCTAGTGGTGAGTATTCCGAACCATTAACGACTAAGTACGGTCCCCAATCCGGTCTTAATAATAATGTGACGTTATCAACGAGCTCTTTAATTCCGTTCATTGAGTAACTGAATAATAAATCGGGAAATCCATTGGGTGTATTGTTTACGCTTATGGTTAGGTTTATTGCCAATGGTGTGGTGTATGGTGTCCAATTACCCATGTATGCATATGCTGTATTATTTATTACGGAGCCTCTTCCGATAATATAGAGTGGGTTCATTATTAGGGACTCACTGCTCATATTCCAAACATTAACTAATGGCAGCAATAATTCGTTCTTTGGATCTATTATCATCACGTTCTGCAACCAATAATACTGTGTGTGACCGTTAACACCTAGCTCAAGGACTGCATTAAGCTGTAATGAGAAGGAACCTGGTGGTAAGGATTGGCAGTTGGTTATTGTTGTAATTACTGCCTCATTTATTACCGCACTGCCCAGGAATTCCCTTGTTATGTAAGAGTATGGTATGTAACCATTGACCGTTGGGGCAAGCCCATAGTCAACAATACCAATCGGTGCATTAATGAGGGCTGTTGGGTAGTGCCGCATTATGGCTAGTACGGCATTGATCGCTATCGAGCCGTTGTTTACGACAATGACGTAGTAAGTACCCTGAGGTACGTAAACCGTAGTATTCATTGATGACCCAACAAACATAAACAATGGCTGGTACTGCCCACCTGATCTTAACTCATCATAACCTGTTTGATTTAGTATTTGAAGAATTACCCTAGAACTAGCCCACATATAAAGCCCTAGTGGTCCAGGTCCTGAAACCTCAATGGAGTAATAACCGCCTGGTGGCAAGTACATGGTGTATGTTCCGGACCCAAGCACATGGCTATAAATCACTGCATAGTTCAGTGGGTACGTTGCTATTCCGTAATTATTAATCCAGGGGTTCAACTGTTGATACGTACCATTGGGCAGAAACACGAGGATCGCCAGTAATACCGGTAGCAATGGCACAATACTTCAATACATACACATTAATAAGTGCGTCTCTCTGCAATACTTAAAAGCAAGTCGTCCCATCAGTACTAAGAAATGGAACTAAGCAATAAACTCGCCTTAATAGGTGCCATCAGGTCGCTCGGTGGTTCTCTCCTGTGGTCCTTCACGGGATTCGCACTGTATCAGTATTACAAATTACCTTTAACGTCGGTTTCTCTATTCTACGTGGCGCAGGCGATTGTTAGTTCGATAGCGTTTATTGTTGGTGGGTATTTGACGGATTTCCTTGGTAGGGTTAAAACAATGGTTGTTTCATCGGTAATATCATCAATGGTGATATTAATAGCCTTCATAATAAACAAGCCCCTCATTGTTATAATCATGGTATTAATACAATCCTTCTTTAACAATGCCTATGGTGTGGCTAACACATCACTGGTTGGTGATTACGCAATTGGTTTTTCATCACTAATTAGGTACTTCAGTAGGTTGAGGGTTGGGATAAATGCTGGATGGGCTATTGGTCCAGCCATTGGTGGTTTACTCTATGAGATTTATGGCTTCAGATTATTACTGCTGCTTGGTTCATTAATACCACTTGCTGCCCTTCCATTATTAGTTTCATTACCCGAGACTGGGCGTATCTCTGAGCATGGACTCACGTTTCACGTTAATAGGCGATTCGCACTTTTTCTGATACCGTCATTCCTAACCTTCCTAGTGATGGGTCAATTGGGCTTTCCCCTATTGACTTACTATAATGTGCATGATGGATTAAGCACCTTCATGGTAGGAATACTTTACATGGAGAATGGATTGCTCGTAGTATTTTTACAGGACTTAATAGGTAGGTACCTGAAGAGACCAAGCTTGATATCCCTTGGTATGGTAATCTACGGCATCAGCTACCTAGCCGTCGCCTTCATCCCAAACTTCACATGGGCTATTGTGGACATGTTCTTCATAACACTGGCAGAAATGATCGTCTCGCCAATATCACAAAGCATTGCCAACATGCTTGCGGACCCCAAGGCGAGGGGTAGGTATATGGGGCTCTATAGCCTAGTCACGGGTTTAGGCAGGACCATAGCCTCCTCGATATCTAGCCTCCTCATGCCATACGCATTAAGGGAGCCGTTGGCATTATGGGGCTTTGTGCTCGTAATGGCCGCCTTATCCTCAGGTATTTACTTGAACGTTACAAAAGGCACATTAACTGTGCAAAGAAGTGCGTAATACTAAAAACTAACCATTATATGCGCCCTACCTCGTGGGTTGGAGGAGGTTATGGCCTGGCTTTTACATAATCATCGCCGCATCCCTTTGGTCAACAATTGGTGTTGCAAGCGTCCTTAGTACGAACCCGATTGTCTTGCCTGTATTTAGATCGATCTTTGCATCAATTGTGGCTTTATTTATACGTAGATCCCTGAATAGGTCATCATTAATGGCCGGTTTGGCATTGGGTGTATTATTTGCTGCGTATCCAATAGCGGCAGTAATAGCCGGTGTTGGTTTAGCAGCATTTCTGCTTTACACAGCACCTCTATGGGCAACGTTGATTGCGCTAATCCTGGGTGAGAGACCAGGTATTAAGGGTGTCCTGGGTGTTTCCCTGGTTTTAGTTGCAATAGTGCTGATTGGTGCCCAATCAATCAGCGGTGCCATTAATCCCTTCGGCATAGCTCTAGGCCTGCTCTCTGGTATATCCTATGGGTCGTACATAGCCATTGCCAGGTATTATGCCAGAGGTGGTAATGAGATTGATGTTTCATGGGGTGCTATACCGTATACGTTGATAATAACGGTACCTGTGGCTCTGGTATATTCATTTATGACACATACGTGGGGTCTCATGGTAAAGCCCATTCTTTGGGGTGCGTACCTGGGTATAGTGACTACGGTCATTCCATATAGGTTCTTTGCCATGGGGGTTTCTAAGGTGAAGGCTTCGACAGCGTCTGTAATAGCCACGGTGGAACCCGTGTTAGCCGCCCTCTGGGGTTTTCTGTTCTTTAATCAAGTACCCA
>LOCH01000116.1 GCA_001516765.1 Vulcanisaeta sp. MG_3
TAGGGATTATGGTGGATCTGACATGGATATACTCGGTACAACGCTTTCAATAGAGGTTATATCCAGATATAGTGGTTCAATGGGTATATTAACGGAGGTTCAAGGATTCTTAGTAACGCACGCCATTTATGCCTTTGGAACAAATAACATGAGGGAAGAGCTTGTACCAAAGCTGGCTAGGGGCGAGTTGATAGGATCCTTTGCATTAAGCGAACCCTGTTGCGGCAGTGATGCTGCAGCAATAGAAACAAGGGCAGAAAGAAAGGGCGGCGAGTGGGTCATCAACGGCAAGAAGATGTGGATAACCCAGGGATTATACGCCGATGTATACCTCGTATTCACTATAACAGGACCTAAGGAGGCTAGGCACAGGGCAATAACGGCGTTCTTGGTAAGGAGGAATAATTGCATTGAAGCAAGCCCAATACACGTGATGGGGATTAGGGGCACGGGAACCTCGGAACTAACGTTCACAGATTGTGTGGTTGGTGATGATGATGTTGTTGGTAAGGTTAACGAGGGATTCAAAATAGCCATGGAAGCCCTAAACCTGGGCAGAATAGCCGTAGCCTCGGTAACCCTAGGTCTCGCTGAGGCAGCGATCATGGAGGCGATGGAATGGATTAGGAAAAGAAATGCCTTTGATCAACCATTGATGAATTTTGAGTGGATTCAGTTTCAACTTGCTGAAATGGTATCTTACATAGAGACCATTAGATCTATTGTTTATGACTCAGCAGCGCATTTTGATCGTAAGTATGATGATTACTATGCCTTCGCATCAATAGCAAAGTTAGTTGCTGCGCTTCTCGGTGTTGACGTTATTAGAAGAGCGGTACAACTAACTGGTGCATATGGTGTTTGGAGTAATAGTAAGTTGAATAGGATTTATAGGGATGCAAAGCTTATGGAGATTGGTGAGGGTACTAACGAGGTGCAGAGAAGAGTTATCTCTAAATGGTTAAGTAAGTACCTGGGCTAACCGCAACCCGCATATTCAGAAGCCATCTTCAAAATTCTCACTAAATCCTCAATCTTTAACCTACCCGTATTCGTATTCCTAGGGCTTGGGTGATAGCTCATGAAAATCCTAACCCCATTAACATCGACATAATCGCCATGCCTAAACTCGGCATTAATACCTAGAACTAACCTAACACCCTGAAACGCTATGTGACCTAGAGTCACGATTGCCTTAGGTTTAATTCTCTGAATCTCATACCTAAACCAATTATTTACGCATGTCCTTATCTCATCGGTAGTTGGTTTATTGTTTGGTGGAGCGCACTTAACAACAGACGTTATGTAGATGCACCTAACGGTAACATCATCATTGCGCGAAATACTGTACGGCCTATTCGAAAGACCGGCCATGTGCAGTGCCTTGAATAAGAATTGGGCACTACTGTCACCTGTGAACATCCTACCAGTCCTATTACCACCATGGGCTGCAGGCGCGAGACCTACTATCATGATTCTTGCATTGGTCAGATCACCCCATGGTGGTACGGGTCTTCTCCAGTATTTATCATCGCTAAACTTGGATAGTGGCTTAACCTCCTCCCTGTGCTTAACTAATCGTGGACATGCCCTGCACGTTATTAATTTATTTACAAAGTCAGCGTACCAATTCATTATGGTCTCATTACCGTGCAACTACTGGTAAGGATTTAATAGTTTTTACTCATCTCATACTGATGGATCAAGTAATGGATAGCATGATCAGGGGCGTCTTATCGTACATGTACGGCCGCAATATATTGGATAAACTTAGTGGTGATTTAAGGGTTGATATTAGTAGGACCGGTGGATTGAGGAGGATATACCTCGGTGGTAGGTTGGTCTTGTGGTTAGGGCTAACGATGGTCGTGCCCTACCAACGCTTGATGGTGCTTCATTAATTGATAAGGTGGTTGTTGTTCGTAGGGATGCGGCGCCATTTATTAAGCAGGGTAGGAGTGTTATGGCTAAGTTCGTGATTGATGTTAGGAATGCCATACCCGGTGATGAGGTGGCTATTTACTCTGAAGATGGTGAGTTACTGGGTGTTGGTAGGTTATTGCTGTCCAGGGAAGAGGCCCTCAGTGTTGGTAGGGGTGTTGTCGTTAAGGTCAGGCATCACGTAATAAACAATAACCAATAATGCTTATAACTCTCAGTTTCCCTACGTACACGGTGATTACTATCTGGCGAATGAGTTTGTTGTAACGCCCTGGGAGGTCAAGGGTAGGGTTGATTACCTAAGGCTTGCGCGTGAATTCGGTGTTCAATTAATAACCGACGAGGATATTAAGGCATTACAGGAATTAGCTGGTGATGTGCATTACCTAATAAGGAGGGGCTTCTTCTATGCACACAGGGATCTACGGACAATACTAGATAGACAGAGGGCTGGCTTGAAATGGGCTCTTTACTCAGGCAGGGGACCGAGTGCCGACCTACACATTGGTCATTTAGTCCCGTGGATGCTTGGTCGGTGGTTTGTGGATAGGTTTGGCGTTGAGTATTTCTTCGAGATGACGGATGATGAGAAGTTCCTGGTCAAGGAGGGCTACACCCTGGAGCAAACGAATAGGTACGCATACGAGAACGCCCTCGACCTAATAGCCCTAGGATTCCCGCCGGATAAGCTGCACATAATAATCGATACCGAGGACATAAAGTATCTCTACAAAATAGCCGTTAGGGTTGGTAAGAAACTCACGTTATCAACGATAAAGCACACCTTCGGATTTACGGACTCAACGAACGTTGGTGCCGCGTTCTTCCCAACACTTGAGATCTCGGTGGCGTTCCTACCAACGGAGCTTTATGGGGAGACAGTCCCCGTACTCATACCAACGGCGATAGACCAGGACCCATACTTCAGACTAGCTAGGGATATAGCTGAGGACTTGGGTTATCCAAAGCCATCGACAATATACGGCAAGTTCATACCTGGACTCACAGGGGAGGATAAGATGAGCGCCTCAAACCCCGACTCAGCGATATACATAACGGATGAGGAGAGGGACGTGAAGAGGAAGATAATGAATGCACTAACTGGTGGTCAACCCACGGCGGAGCTTCAACGTAAGTATGGCGGAGACCCAGACAACTGTGTCGTGTATAAGTACCACCTATTATTCCAAGAGAGCGATGAGAAGGTTAAGAGGATATATGAGGATTGTAAGGTAGGTAAACTCCTTTGCGGTGAGTGCAAGGCGATGCTCTTTGAGAGGATTAGGGAATTCATGAAGGAGCATAATGAGATGAGGGAGAGGGCTAGGGATGTAGTTCAGCAGTACAGGTTATCTGCCAAATTCAAGTGATGCTTATTAATTAAGTACTGCATTAATTCTCCATGCCCAATTACCCAGTTATAGACCTACATGAGGATATAGC
>LOCH01000117.1:0-2947 GCA_001516765.1 Vulcanisaeta sp. MG_3
GACTCCATCTCCTTCGCGATCATGAATATGTCAGCTTGCCCTCTGAATTCGTTGACTAACGTGTCAATGAGTCCCAACACATCGGCAAACCTTGCATCAAGTGGCTATAAAGGGTAAATCGGCCATAAACTTCCACAGTTAATCTCTTCTCTGGTTAATTAAGTGTTATTCCGTAGAAAATCCTTTATTATAATCTGTCATATGTGTGACTAATAATTAATTTATGGGAAATAATGTTGCATCTTTCGCAAACCTCAACATACTCATTAACCCAAGACTTCCACCTATGTGATAAATACCTCGATGAGTACACAAGCTTCATTGGTAAACCACAACTTGGGCACGTATCACCTCTCAATAATACATTACTTACCTTACTATAATTGTTTGTTATTGCGAGGTTTATGCTGTCCTCCAAATCCTCCTCCAACCTATCAACATTTATTGAGTATACCTTAACGTTCAACTCCTTATTAAACCAATAACGAATTTTCGACATGTTATTAACAATGTAATCACTAATCACGTAAGGTCTCTCGGATACTATGAAAATCGCATCAACATCATTAAGCTCAAGTTCCTCAACCATATCAAGGGGATTAGACCACCATGGAAAGTAATCGTTAGGTACAATCCAAACCTTAACTCTAAACCTATTAAGATCAGCCCTTATTGCATTATCACGAATGATCCTGATCCTAAAACCTCTCTTCCTGAGTTCCTCAACTACCCTCTCAATAATACCCATGAAATTGATTTAAATAATTAGGCGGGTTAATAAATTATTATATATGTTATTTTGGCAATAATCATAAAACCTAGGGCACAAAAATAGGCCTGAGGGTTGCAGCAGGGGGTGATGCGTGATGCTTCTTAGGTGTTGTATTTTTGCTTTTTATTAATTAATAGCTTAATTTTTCGCCTCGGTGTTAATACGTACATGGATTTTATCGAGAAAATAAGTGAATTGAGGATTTTAATCAATAGATTGGAGAGTAAGTACCCGGAGTTCTCTGAATTATCCTCATTAATAAATGATGTAATTAATAAATGCGTATCATTATCTGATGTAATATTGAGTATATACTCGATAACGGATTCCACAATTCATGGTCTAATACTCGAGAAAAACCCAACACCTATGAACTTAAACTCGGTATTAATAAGGAAGTACATGGATGTGATCAGGAGCTCTGATGACTTAAATGATGCCTTGGCGAGGATATCACCGCAAGAGAGGCAATTACTCATTGATGCAATTAGGGTGTTAAAGAAGAAGGGTTTTGTTGATCTCGATGTTGATTACGGTGAGGAAGGATTGAAGGTAAAGGTCATGTTTCATGAATAACTAGAATTGTGATTACGATGCTCGGAACTAACCCAAACACCGACAGCCGATCCACTCCTACCCTGAATAATGGAGGCTCACTCTGTTTATGCGGTAGTAAACTACTGATTAGGTCTTCGACTAATTATCCCTCCTCAACTACGGAGGGTCTTTTATTCATGTTTTCGGGAGTTTATTTTGCGAAAACCCTGGTGATGTAATATTAGCTTATGAGTTCACATAAGCCTATTCTCATAATTACTGAGGATTCCTCATGACAGCTTTAAATTGGTTAGTGGTTCACTAATGAGGTCATGGTTAAATTTTTAATGAACGATTCATCACCATACTTCGTGGGATTCGAAGAGGATGATTATGCAGAGGAGAAGGATATAAATAACCCCGACTTCTTTCCGTATCTTAACATGCCATACGATGTCCCCTTTGTCCCTACGCCGGAGGTTGTGGTCAGGAGGATGCTTCAGCTCGCTAATGTAAGGCGTGGTGAACATGTGTATGACTTGGGTTGTGGTGATGGTAGAATAGTAATAATGGCCGCTAGAGAGTTTGGAGCCCAAGCTGCCTGTATAGAGATTAGGAAGGACCTTTACGAGCAGACCCTTAGGAGGGTTAAGGATCTAGGTCTTGAGGATAGGGTTAGGGTGATTTACGGAAACTTCTTTGAGGAGGATTTATCAGATGCCGATGTCGTTACAATGTACCTACTCACAAGTGTTAATGAGAGGATAAAACCGAAGCTAGAGCGCGAGTTGAAGCCCGGTGTTAGGGTTGTATCCCACGATTTCGAGATGCCTGGTTGGAAGCCTTTAATTGTTGAGGATCTATATGAGGAATGGAGAAGCCATAAGGTTTACCTTTACAAAATACCAGGGCTTGAGATACCGATACCTGTTGGGGAATTGAAAAATATTATCAAGAACGTAAAGCTTGATGAGGAGCATATGAAGGTTTTAGAATTGATAGATGGCAATAGATCAATCGAGGAAATCTCCAACAAGACGCAATTGACAATGAGGGCCGTTAGGGAGATAATTAGTGATTTAATAAAGCAAGGCCTAATTAGCGAGGTCAAGGTAATAAAGTAATAGCTATTAGGGCAATTAAAGCATTAAAATTGATAGCAATCCATCAATTCAATGAGTAACTCGCCATTCCTGGTGGGTGAAATACTCGATATAGACACCGGCATAAATACAATAGATGACTTAATAGAGGCGTATAAAAGGATTGGGGGCTTCCAGGGCAGGCATATAGCGGATGCAGCAAGTGTTCTCCTGGATATGTATGGTAATGAGAATGTCACGGTGTTCCTATCGTTCACAGGGAACCTCGTATCCACAGGTCTTCGCGGACTACTTGCTAAGTTTATTGAGAGGGGTTTTGTGGACGTAATAATAACAACAGCGGGGACTCTCGATCACGATATTGCAAAGTCCATGGGTGGCAAGTATTACCTAAGTTATTTCGATGTTGATGATGTTGAGATGAGTAGGGAGGGCATTCATAGGATAGGCAATGTTGCCGTTAGAAAGGAGCACTATGGTCCACTGATAGAGAAGTTTGTGCACTCATCGCTGGAGGAGCTTGCGAAGATTAAGG
>LOCH01000117.1:2967-4188 GCA_001516765.1 Vulcanisaeta sp. MG_3
TCTATGTACCTGGCTTCGTCGACGGCGCCTTTGGCACAGCAATACTCACCTACAATGAAATCCAGAGGACCAGGGCTGGTGGTAAGCAGGTAAGGATTGACTTGTTAAAGGATGAGCATGAGTTAATGGATATCGCTTACTCAAGCAAGTCACTTGGTGCGTTGATAATCGGTGGTGGCATATCGAAGCACCACGTCATTTGGTGGAGCCAATTCGCGGGTGGCCTTGATTACGTGGTTTATGTAACGATGGCCATTGAGTGGGATGGTTCATTAAGTGGTGCTAGGCCTAAGGAAGCCATCACGTGGGGTAAGGTAAAGCCTACGGCTCGTCAAGCATTTGTTCTTGAGGATGCCACAGTGGTGTTACCAATATTGATACCGTACGTAGTTAGGAAATATGGATTTAGGAAGGGTGTTAAGTTGGTTGGTTGATTTCCAATGTCGTAGTGCCTTAAATATCAAATTGATTATTTAATTATCGATGATGCAAAAAAGCACTAGGAGGAAAAACAATGGGGACATTTTTATTGAAGAGGTTCTCCTAATCGCAATCTCTATGGCTGTACTTGTGGCGTTGGTTTCGTTAATAAGCGGATTGTTCGGCAACACGGTCTCCGGTATAATGCATCTACAGGGCTCCGTTAACAATGCCTTAAGTGGTTTCATTAATGATCTGCAGAAGGTGGTGTCGAATGCCTTCAATTTCACAGGTTAAGGATATATCGAGCATAGTTAATGAACTTAGGAGTAAGGGGTTTAGTAAGTTCGATATTTACTTAATGATAAAGACGATAAAGCCTGACGCACGTATTGAGTACCTATTAACACCAAGCGAGTTAGACCTGGTTAATAGGGTTAATAAGTTGAAGGGCGAGCTTTACAGAATGAGAACTGTATTATATGACTTGGAGAAGAGGGTTAAGCGAAGGCATGAACTTGTGATGGGAGTTTATGAGGAGTTAACAGCAATCGTTGATCAATAGCTTCTGTTGTCAATAAAAGAAAGTATTAAATATTTAATTAAATCGTGTCTTATATGACGACTAAGTACATATTCATTACGAGGAGGCGTATTGTCTGGGTTGGGCAAGGGCATAACAACAGCATCCATTGGCAAAATACTCCAGGCCCGGGGTTATCATGTAACAGCAATTAAGATAGACCCATACCTGAACATGGATGCTGGTACAATGAACCCGTTTCAGCATGGTGAAGTGTT
>LOCH01000118.1 GCA_001516765.1 Vulcanisaeta sp. MG_3
TTCATGTGAGAAGGGTATGTTGTTCTATAGCATTTCGACAGCCACTGCCGTTGCTCCACCTGTTCCATGGCATAGTGCGGCTATCCCCCTCCTGCCTCCCTTGTACATTAGTGCTGATATTAGTGTGGTCACTATCCTAGCTCCACTGGCGCCGAGTGGGTGTCCTAAGGCTATTGCGCCACCGAATATGTTCATTTTCTCGTATGACACACCCAACTCCTTGTGAACCAGTACATTGACTACGGCAAAGGCCTCGTTAACCTCGAAAACATCGACATCGTTTATTGACCAACCGACCTTATCCAATAGTTTCCTGATCGCATAAATTGGTGCTTCGGGGAATCTCCAGGGTTCTAGCATGTGCCATGAATAACCAACGATCTTAGCCACGGGTTTTAAGCCAAGTTCCTTGGCCTTCTCTTCAGTGGTTAGTAATAGTGCGGCTGCTCCATCGGATATTTGTGATGAGTTACCGGCTGTATGGAGGCCGTTTGGTCCGAAGGCTGGCTTCAACTTAGCCAGTTTTTCCAGGTTTGTGTCTGGTCTTATTCCCTCATCCCTATCTAGGTATACTCTCTCGCCATTTATAACGGTATCTACGGGTTCGAGTTCTCGGAAATACTTATTCTCGGTCGCCCTCAATGCCCTCATGTGGCTTTCGTAGGCAATCTTATCCAGCTCCTCTCTAGTTATCTCGTGCTCCATGGCTACCTTATCTGCCTCCTGACCCATTAGCATCATGTTTGTTGGGTCGGTTAGGCCATCATACACCATGAGATCCACGAGTTTGAGGTCTTTACCTATTAGGTGTTTAATTCCCCACCTGACTTCGTGATTTAGGGCAAGTGGTGATGTGCTCATGGACTCGGCGCCGCCAGCTATTACTAGGTTTACATCGCCAACCTTTAATGCCCTGACTGCCTCGATTATTGACTGCATGCCCGATGAGCAAACCCTGTTAACAGTGAAGGCGCTCACGCTATTTGGTAAGCCAGCTAGTAGTGCGGCGAACCTACTAAGGTTTTGTCCCATGCCTCCCTGCAGGGTTGATCCGAAGATTACCTCATCAATGAGTTTCCCATCAATACCAACCCTATTTATTAGTGATTTAATGGTCTCGGCAGCTAGGTATGGTGTCTTAACGTTCTTAAAGGCACCACCGAACTTACCGATTGGTGTCCTCACGAAGCCTACAATAACGATTTCCTGATTCACATTACACAATATTTCTCCATGATTTTAAACCTTATTCATTTTTAATATTAACAATTAAGGTTAGACGATGGGCAAATAATTATTCAACAATCAGTGCAGGTGGAGGGAAACGCATTAATTGCCCGCCTTCTGTTAAGCTCGATGGACATTCTGGAGAAGCTTCATGGGCTCTACGGACGTGAAATAGATGATCAATTAATTAAGTACCTAAGTAAGGATGCCGATGCGGAGTTTAGGGAGGCAATTACGTACCAGGTATCCACTGGTGGCAAGAGGTTGAGACCGTTAATAACATTAACAGCAGCCCAGGCCTGCGGTGGTGATTACAGGGATGCACTACCTGCCGCGGCAATAGTCGAGTTAATTCATAATTACTCGTTGATCTATGACGACATAATAGACGAAGCCCTATTAAGAAGGAATAAACCAACGGTGAGGGCTAAGTATGGCGATAATGCCGCAATCCTCATTGGTATTTGGTATAGGGAGGCTATTGAGGAGGCTATCCTGGAGACGAGGGATCCACCATCCTTCGCTAGGGAGGTTGCTAGGGTTATACGCGAGATCGATGAGGGTGAGAGGTTGGATATATTGCTCGAGTATGCTGGTCGTAAGGATCCGTACTTCGTGAGCAACAGGTTGGGACCGAGACTCCTAAATAATTGGGGGTCTCTATATGAGACCTATGTTAGGATGATTAGCCTTAAGACGGCGGCATTAATAAGGACGGCATCCGTATTTGGCGCCATGTCGGCGGGGGCTCGACAATGTGTAAATCCAATGGCTGAGTATGGTACATACCTAGGGCTAGCCTTTCAAGTCCTCGATGACATACTGGACATCTTCGGTGATGTTAGGAAGTTTGGTAAGGAGATTGGTAAGGATATTAAGGAACATAAACTTGGTAATGCCGTGATTGTGATGGCGCTCAGAGAGCTTGATAATGAGGGCAGGTCTGAACTGCTGGGCGTGCTTGGTAAGGGTACTGTGACTGATGAGGATGTAAAGAGGGCTGTTGAGATAATATCAAAGACAAATGCTAGGGAGAACGCCCTAAGGATGGCGATGGAATACGCAGAGAGGTCAGAGAGGGCGTTGGATTCATTGCCTAGTAATGAGCATGTGGAGGATCTTAAGGAAATCATAAGATTTACTGTCACTAGGGAGTTTTGATGAAGCTCTTCCTAATTAAGCTTGGGGGTAGCGCAATAAGTGATAAGTCAAAGCCGCTCAGTTACAGGGAGGATTGGGTTAAGAACCTTGGCAAGACCCTACTTTCGCATTATAAGTTGGGTAGTAAATTCGTGCTTGTTCATGGAGGTGGTAGTTTTGCGCACCCAGTTGCGTTGGCTTATGGATTGAGTAAGTACAGAGATTATGAGCAGTTGATAGGTGTCTCACTAACATCCTCGGTGCTTAATTACCTCAGTATGAAAATAACGAATACTCTATCAACGGTCGGCTTACCGATATACCCAATGAGGACGGGATCTATATACACAATGAGAGATGGCAAACCCCAATTGTTGATAGACCCCACCCACATCATGGGGCTAATCAATAGGGGCGTTATACCGATGCTCTACGGCGATGTTGTACCCAGTGACGAGGGCTTCTCCATAATAAGCGGTGACGACATAATGCTGGACCTAGGTATTAAATTGAGGCCTCACGCGGCGATATTCCTAACAGACGTTCCGGGCATACTGGGCAGGGATGGCGGTGTTATCAGGGAGTTCTCGAGAACATCCATTGCGGATGAGAAGGGTACTGAACATACCATCGATGTGACTGGAGGATTAATAAGGAAGGTTAGGACTGCCCTAGAACTATCTGGTCACGTAAGG
>LOCH01000119.1:0-2790 GCA_001516765.1 Vulcanisaeta sp. MG_3
GCGCCTTGGACCTGGCTCGGCCACCCCGGCTTGTGGTAATTGTCTTCACCGTTATTTATGCTTTTCTCCGTAGGTGTAGGGCTTGATTGTGGTTTCTTTATTTCTGATACAGCTTTCCTTAGTAATATATTAGGTGCGTCCTGTTTCTTAGTCACTTTGATTGTTTGAGGCTTGGCGTGATAACATATCTTAGGTTATAAGTATTACAATGAGTTAAAAATGAGTTAATAGTAAATTCATTTATTGCAAATTCTGCATCATCGATGCATCAATGCCGGGTATCGTCACCAAGTGGTAGTGAAGTGCATTTCGGTCTTTGAGTATCAGGCACGACTTATCTAGCTTACATAGTGGTCAACCTCACGTGGAACTTTAAGCTAAATGGCGCGGCAGTGAGGTTGTTTGTTTTTTGGTTTGTTGCGATTTATTAGTACCCTATGCATAAGCTATTGGGTTATGCTTACTCCTTCGTTGCCTTTGACTTGGCTTTGGTGTCGTATTTGTAGTTCCTGGATTCACTGGGTGTTTATGTTGGTTATTGTGGTTGGGTTTCATTACTCTTCGATCATTGCTGTTAGTGTTATTTGTATTGCCTTTAGTTTTTCGTATTCCTCTTCCATGCCGTATCTCAGTGATTTGATCATGTATTTTACGGCTTTGTTTCTTAGTCTTCTTATGTATTCATTGCCCCTTGGGTTGATTAGTCCCTTCTTTACCTTATCTATCACGTCCATTGATTCCTTTATTAATTCGTCAATCTCTATTTTCAATCCCATTTGTGCCGTATCCACATGCTCCTCAATTGCCTTTTTGTTTATGTTTACGTTTAGGAATATTGGTTGTGTTATGACCTTTGGTTCGGGCTTGATCAGTTTATACTTGCCCATTATGTACCCAGCCACGAGGTACCTAAGGAGTTCCGAAACCCCATCCAACCCCTCCCTCTCTGCGAGTTTTACTAGTAATTCCTTGACCGACTTGTGAACCCTAACTGAAACAACAGCTCCATCCCTCTCGGGTGCCCTGAATAGGTCCTCATACCTTATTGGTACGTCATCAACGACAAAGACCTCGCTCATCAAGTATGTCATTACCTAGGGCTTAAATTTAGGGATGGTTTATTTTACGTGTGTAATACATGCTTTATTACGCCGCAATTCCTAATTGATTGCTTTTTAAATCCTCAGCAGGTTTATGTAGTTCACAAGGACATCGCTATTTATCGTAGTCTTAATGACATCAATAGCATTATCGAGCATCTCATTGAGGAGTTTCCTGGCGGTATTTATTGATGCATTGATGTCGCCATTATTTCTGCTCAATATCTTCACTATATTTACCTCATCATCAACTAAGGTGGGGTTCTTAACGTCAATATTTAGGTAGTCAATCAGGTCATCCCTAATCTGGAAGGCGAGACCTACAAATCTACCAACATCCCTAATTTTACGTACAACATCGCCATCCTTAACACCCACTGAGTAAGCTCCCACAATCATTGATGACTCTATTAGCGATGCAGTCTTATAATAAATGAGCTTGAGGTAGTCATCAAGTGTTACGTGATCCTTACCCCCAAGTTCCATTTCGAGGTTCTGCCCCACAGCCAACTTAACGGATGAGTTAAGTAGCTCAAATACTATGTCATTATCCCCACTCTTTACGGCAAGCTCCACAGCCTTAGCTATTATTAAGTCGCTAGCCAGCATCGTAGTGTGTGAACCGAATAAACTATAGGGCGTCTGCACGCCCCTCCTTATCCTTTGTTCATCCATTATATCATCCTGAAGAAGTGAGGCTATGTGGATAAGCTCCACGGAGGCTGCCGGCAATACTGATTTCTCGAATGATGAGCCATTGCCAAGTGCGTACGCCACAAGTAGGGTGAGTGTGGGTCTTATTAATTTACCTCTATTCCTTATGTAGTGGTACGTTGCGTCCATCAGTCTTTCAGGCATCCATATGCCATCGAATGAGTGATCGAGTGTTTCAATGACTCTAGTAAGCATTTTCCTGACTTCGATCGGCAGTAACTCCATGTACTTACTTGGGTTTAATACAGCCATTTAATTCAAACACAACTAACCTGATGCCCTTATAAATACTACATGTGCGTTAAGGATAATAGTCTAATCAATGGCTGGCTAATCAGGAATTTTATGAGCGTGTTGGACCTCATTGATGAGAGAGTCGCTTCGTAGATAGAATCCCTAATCACTCTTTTTGACAATTTAATAGCCCTCTCCATGGCATCCCTGCTCATCAATAGTGGATCACCAATCCTCCTAAAGAGGAGCATCCTATCCATCAAAGGCCTAAAGACCCTATTCATAGACGCCGAGTAATCCCCATCACGAATTAGGGCCTCGCCAAGCAGGTGTGCAGTAATCATTGCCGGGTTAATGCCAGCACCGTTCGTTGGTATTACCGAGCCCACGGCATCGCCAATTAGATAGGCGTTACCTAAACCGTACCTATTCAATAAACCGCCCACCGGTATTGTCTTCATGAGCACGGTATTTTCGACTCTGTCTACAAACCGTACTTATTAACGAAGGCCATATGAAACTTTAATGGGTCGTTGCCTGCCCAGACCACGTTATTTCTAACGCCAATACCAATATTGTGTGACCCATCACCCCTGGGGAATATCCAGGCAAAGCCACCGGGCGCTAGCCCTGGATCCATTATAATGACTGCCTCCCTCTCGTCATACTCACCAAGGGCCCTATTGCTCGTGGCTATTATTAAGTCATCGGCATCAAATCCACGTGTTATATTAAGACTTCT
>LOCH01000119.1:3241-5112 GCA_001516765.1 Vulcanisaeta sp. MG_3
GTGTTGATCATGGCATTAATACCATAGCCACGGGTCAAATAAATATTTGCGTAGAAATCCTTAAAAAATCCCGATTAGCGCCAACGCCGTGCCAAGGGAAGTATTCCTAGTGGAGCTTTGGCGGAGATATGCGGATGCGGCTGAGGAGATTAGGGTGAAGAGGTATAAGGACTACGTGAAGCTTAAGGCGAGGCTTAAGCATTACCTATACACGATTAGGGTACCAAGCGATGTGGCGGATCAATTAATCAAGGAGTACAAGTCAAAGAATAAGACGATTAATGAGTATTAATCATTCCCACCGATCATCACAGCTCAGCGCTCCAAATCCCAATCACGAGATCATTAACCATGATGAATCAAGGCTTGGCTAAATAAACCTTATTAAGGGTAAGTAGGGAGCGTTGGTGATGTCCACAGAGGATGTTGTGGGTAAGGCTAGGGGTGTCATTACGAAGTTGAGGACAGCCGAGGCATTAATTAGGAGTGGTAAGTTGGATGATGGGGTTAGGTTGTTTAATGAGGTTACGAAGGAGGCTAGGGAGGCTGGCCTATTTGATAACTACATCGCGATAATAAGGAAGATTAGGCGGTTAATAAAGGAGTCGCAGCTTAAACAATCCAAGGCCAGTAAGGCTGAGGCCAAGTCTAGTGGTGAGGCATAATTCTTAATAATATGTTTTGCTCCACAGCTTCGTCGAGGTGGTGGGTACGGCACAGCCCTGTAGTAAATGGGAGAAGTTGATCGAGCTAGCCGAGAAGGAGGGTAATAAGGAGAAGGTGCTTGAGTTTAAGGAGAAGCTTGTGGAATGCATTGTATACACCGCGCAGGAGTTGATAGCCAGGGGTAGATCCGTTGATCTCGACTATGCAGAGGAGTTACTTAAGTATGGTGAGGACGTTGGTAAGAGGCTCGGTATAGGTGAGCTGGATTTTCACGTTAATTTATTAAGGAATAGAATTAGCGAGAAGCGAGAGAGGAGGAGACCTAGAGAGGTTGAATCTAAACAGTAATCATTATTTTAACTGCATTATATACTTAACATATACTTAATTTTAATATATTGATCCTAACTATGTAGACTATTTACTCCATAATATGTTAATGCTTTAAAAACAATAATTACAACAAATTATATATGACGGGGGATAGCGACGGTACGGGCATAAAGACAGTCAAAACTGATTTACTTGCAAGGTTGGATAGACTTCCTTTCTCCCCATTTCACCGCAAGGTACTCCTTGTGCTGACCGCGGCGTACTTCCTGGATGGTCTTGAGAGCACGTTGTATGGTGGTGTATTGGCTGTTGTTGCTAAGGTGTTTAAGATAACGTCCATTGAGTCCACACTAGGTTTGGTATTATTCCTGGTTGGTGCTGCCATTGGTGCAGAGCTATTTGGTGTCCTAGCCGATGTCCTTGGTAGGAAGAGGTTATTTATGACAACAATCCTCATTTACGGTTTATTCACAGCACTATCTGCAGTATCATTCAACTTCATAAGCCTAACAATATTCCGCTTCCTAACGGGTGTCGGTATTGGTGGTGAGTACGGCGCAGTTAACTCGGCATTGCAGGAATTCGTACCCCCAAAGGAAAGAGGCAAGTGGCTTGGCTTCATTGTTGGAGTTGGATGGGATGTGGGTACAGTAATCGCCTCACTACTTTCCTACTTTGCCATATCGAGGTTACCAATAAGTATTGGTTGGAGGGTTGCCTTTCTACTTGGTGCCATTTTAGCTGTATTTGTGTGGTTCATTAGGAGGTCAATACCCGAGTCACCCAGGTGGTTACTATCTAAGGGCAGGTATAACGAGGCTGAACAGGTTGTTCGTTCCGTGGAGGATCTCGTAAAGAAGCAACTCGGCATT
>LOCH01000120.1 GCA_001516765.1 Vulcanisaeta sp. MG_3
CCTGATTTCTGTGAAGCTGAGGAGTACGTAGAAGCTGGTATGGTAGGTATGGATGGATTCATGGTAGAGTATTATTATGATGACCCTAAATACCTTGTTAAGGTTCCTGAAAATATCAAGGATATAGCTATACTTGCTCAACCTTTATCAGATCTTGAAAAATCCATAGAGGAAATACTAACAATTCAAAGGAGATTTGTATGGACTTGCGATGATGCAACATACAACTGTAGAAGAGCAATCGTTTTTGGAACAGGTGCCACCGGTACTTTGTTTGCATTATTGCTTAAGACATATGGATTTGAAGTTTACATGGCAAATAGAAGAGAGCCACTTGAGAATGAGGCTGCAATAGCTGAAGAGGCTGGTTTAATATACTATAACTATACAAAGGAGAGTATTGATAAGCTAAAGAAAATTGGATTTGACTTAGTAATAGATACCACAGGCTCATCAGCATCCTTAATCAGAGATGAAATCGAAATACTAAAACCAAATGGAGTGCTTGGTTTATTTGGCTTTCCATCAGAAGGCAACGCCGTTATCCCCTTTGACGTATTTCAAAGATTTATATATAAAGCTAACGTAATTGTTGGGATAATTAATGGACAAAAGCCTCATTTTCAACTAGCTCTCTCGCACCTAGCGCAGTGGAAGGCTATATGGCCTGGGGTTACAAAAAGGCTCATAACGAAGATAATTTCTGTTAATGACAAAAAAGAAGTTATTAATGCCCTTAATGAGAAAGAAAAAGGGGAAATAAAAGTAAAAATCAAATGGGAGTAAACAAAGAGTAAAAAGTAATGCTTAAATATAAATAGTCCTTATGGAAAATGTGACGAAAAACATCAAAATAAAGTTAAGAAGTTCAGAACGATACGAAGGTGTCTTAAACGCGCCTCATAGGGCTTTCCTGAGGGCAATTGGGTTTGCTGACGAGGATATTGGTAAACCTCTCATAGCGGTGGTCGCTGCTTGGAGTGAGGCTGGTCCGTGCAATATACACACCCTGGCCTTGGCTAATCACGTTAAGGAGGGTGTTAGGAGAGGTGGTGGTTCACCATTGACCGTGCCCACAATAGTTGTTAATGACAACATTGGCATGGGTACGGAGGGCATGAGATATAGCCTGGTGAGTAGGGAGGTCATTGCTGATTCAATAGAGGCCCAGATAAATGCCCATGCATTTGATGGCTTCGTTGGGATAGGTGGTTGCGATAAGACAGAGCCTGGAATACTAATGGCCATGGCTAGGCTGAATATACCAGCTGTTTACCTGTATGGGGGTACGGCGGAGCCCGGGTTTTATGGTAACATGAAGCTAACGATAGAGGATGTTCACGAGGCAGTTGGTGCCTACTTAGCGGGTAAGATAACGGAGGATGAGTTGTATGAGATAGAGAGGAGGGCGCACCCGACCTACGGCGCCTGCGCGGGTATGTTCACGGCAAACACTATGGCAGCAATCGCAGAGGCATTGGGCATGGCGCTACCGGGTAGTGCATCCCCACCAGCAACATCAGCCAGGAGAATCATGTATGCTGTTGAGAGTGGTGTTGCATTGATGAATGCTATGGAGCTTGGCATCAAGCCTAGGGATGTGATGACTTACGAAGCATTTGAGAATGCAATAACGGTGCTCATGGCAATGGGTGGATCAACCAATGCAATACTTCACCTATTGGCTATAGCCTATGAGGCTGGTGTTAAGCTCACGCTAGATGATTTCGACAGAATATCCCGCAGAACACCCTACATAGCCAGCTTAAGGCCGGGTGGCGATTACGTTATGGCCGACCTCGATGCTGTTGGTGGCGTTCCATTAGTTATGCTTAAGCTACTAAAGGCCGGCTTGCTAAATGGTAAAGCGATCACGATAACCGGCAAGACAGTTGAGGAGAATCTCAGGGATTACAAATTCCCGAATGTGCCCCACGACCACATAGTTAAGGATGTGAGCAATCCAATAAAGCCCTGGGGCGGCATTAGGATACTAAAGGGCTCGTTGGCGCCTGAGGGTGCCGTCATAAAGGTGGCCGCAACCAACCTATTAAGGTTTGAGGGTAGGGCTAGGCCGTTTAATAGTGAGGAGGAGGCCTTCCAAGCAATTAGGCGTGGTGAGATTAGGTCTGGTGATGTTGTTGTGATTAGGTATGAGGGTCCAAGGGGTGGTCCGGGTATGCCCGAGATGCTTAGGGTTACTGCTGCCATTGTTGGTGCTGGTTTGGGTTCTGACGTTGCCCTGGTCACAGACGGCAGGTTCAGCGGCGCAACAAGGGGCCTAATGGTTGGTCACGTAGCACCAGAGGCAGCAGCAGGAGGACCAATAGCAATAGTAGAAGACGGAGATAGAGTACTGATTGATGTTGAGAATGGGCGTCTTGAGCTATTAGTTCCTGAGGATGAGGTCAAGAGAAGGTTTAAGAATTGGCAACCACTACCCCTAGGTATTCACGAGGCTTACTGGCTAAGTATGCTTCTCTAGTAACCTCGGCCTCAATGGGAGCTGTAACACTGCCTAAGTTACCTGGTTAGTTGCGTTATTATCTTCTCAATACCTTCGCTCTTCAAAGTCCAGTGGTTTATTTTTATCACGGCCTTTATTACATCATCACCATCATCAAGCCTAATGACGCCTGAATATGCAAGTTGTTTATTGAATCTTAAGTATAGTTTCCCATTTTCAAACCTACTTCCTAGACTTACGAGTATTATTTCCCTATCGAGTTGATCTATTGATGAGAGTATGTACTTAGCAACGAATAGCGATTCCTCACCCTTGAATTGAACCTTTATTGTCTTTATATCATTACCAAAGTGGCCCTGGCCCTCGTTAGTTATTATTTTAACTCCATCCCTTAGTTGGGGAGGGACTAGGTTCAAGAGAGCCCTTACGACTTTAAGCTCGTTCTCTGTTGCATGCACATGCGTGCTTAATTCCACGCTCTCTACAATATTCATGGTTAATAAATAGTGACTAACCCCACTTAATAATCCTTAGTGAGTATGATTTTTGGCACCTTACAATGCGTGGTGCGTCTTAACTCCTCCAATTGAGCCTCATCGATATTTCCCGACCAGGACTCGGTCACCATGTACATATCCTCATCCTTAACGCCTCTAATCATGGCGCACATATGTAACGCACACACCTTAACATAGACATACTTGGCATTAAGCCTAATCCTTAAATCGTTAGCTAGTTTGCTGGTGAACCTTTCCTGGAGTGTTGGCCTGGCTGCTAACCACTTAACGTACCTAGCCACCTTACTCAATCCAGGGACTTCGCTATTGAGTGGTTCGTATATCACAGTGGCTGTGCCTATTATTGGTAGTAGGTGGTGTTCGCATATGGACGTGAACCTAATGTCATTAATGCTTATACGACCAATATACTCAACGCCCTCCATTGGGAATAACTTAACCTCAGGCGCGGGTTCTCTTAAACTACGCGTTAACTCCAGCAATGCGTTCACAAACCTCCTAGGCGTCTCTCTTAACCCTGGTCTCTTGGGATCTTCACCTAAAAAGG
>LOCH01000121.1 GCA_001516765.1 Vulcanisaeta sp. MG_3
TGAATGAAGATGTCGCCTATGAATTGGTTAACGCAATAATTAAGGCCTCGACCTACGTCCAGGTTGGCGGCAACCTCGGTATTAACGTAACCATAATTGGGTCTGGACGCGTTGGTAGAACCATGGCAAGGGTTCTTAACCGTGTTGCTAACGTGTCACTTATTCATCTAAATGATAAACCAGCTAGGTCTGATGTGTTCATCATGGCTACTAAACCAACACGTGATTCTGTGGATTTTGTAATAAATAATGTGGAGGTAATTCGTGGTTCAGTGCTTCTGGATTTATTCTCAGTGAAATCTACCTTCTTTACCACGTTTGAGGACTTATCGATTAAACATGGGTTTCATTATGTGAGTGCCCATCCATTGTTTGGTGATGTTGGTGAACCAATTAGTGAGAGTATAGTCCTGATACCGTCTAGGACGAGTGGTGATTACCTAAACCTTGTTAGGGATTTATTTAGTAATGCGGGTTTAAGCGTTGTAATGCTGAAGAGTCCTGAGGAGCATGATAGGTTAATGGCTTATCTACAGGTTGCCCATCACACAGCCTTACTGGCACTCTATGCGTTGCTTAGGAATGCGGGGATTGACTTAAGGGGGCCCTTGTTGACGCATAGCCTTAAATACACGGTCAGGGCTATGGAGAGGGTGATAACGCAGTTGGATGTGGTTTATGAAATACAGAGGCTTAATCCGTACTCAAGCTCCGTTAAGGAGGAGCTTATAAACACGTTGAGACTCGTTATTGATTTAATGAGTGAGGGTAGATTGGATGAGGTGGTTAGATGATTATTAAACCGACACCTAACAAGGTTGGGGATCTCACCCATGCCTTAGATAAGGCGGGTATTTGGTTTAGGGAGGTTAGATTGTTTGGCGAGGATCTTATCGTCACATCGCCGGAGGCTAAGGTTGATGAGGCACTTATAAGGAGCGTGGATGGGGGCGCCGTCATAATCAATGTAAAGGCTAGGTATCAACTCGCAAGCTCTGAATGGAGAAGTAAGACCATCGTGAACGTTAGTGGCGTTAGGATTGGGGATGATGGTGTTATTATTGCCGCGGGACCTTGTGCCGTGGAAAGTTATGAGCAGGTTAGGGAGGCTGCCGTAGCCGTTAAGGAGGCTGGTGCTAGGATGCTCAGGGGTGGTGCGTTTAAGCCGAGGACCAGCCCGTATAGTTTTCAGGGTCTTGGTGTTGAGGGGTTGAAAATACTTAGGAGGGTTGGGGATGAGGTTGGCTTGCCTGTGGTTTCCGAGGTTATGGATACGAGGATGGTTAAGACAATCAGCGAATACGTGGACATGCTACAGATTGGTGCTAGGAACGCCCAGAACTTTGATTTGCTGAAGGAGGTTGGTAGGTCAGGAAAGCCTGTGCTCCTGAAGAGGGGTTTGGGTAATACCGTGGAGGAGTGGCTCGAGGCCGCCGAATACATACTGCTCGAGGGCAATAGTAATGTGGTGCTCTGTGAGAGGGGTATTAGGACCTTTGAGCGATCCACAAGGTTCACACTGGATCTTGGCGCGGCTGTGGCAGTTAAGAAATTAACGCATTTGCCGGTATGCGTTGACCCATCGCATCCAGCAGGTAGGAGGGATTTGGTCATACCCCTGGCTCTAGCCGCTATAGCTGCTGGCGCAGACATGCTACTTATTGAGGTACATCCAAGGCCTTGGGAGGCATTGTCTGATGCTGAGCAACAACTAACCCCTGAGATGTTTAGGGAGTTGATGGTTAAGGGTAGGGAAGTCGCCAGGGCCATTGGTAGGTACATATGAGGGAGTTCACGTACAAATCACGGGATGGCGAGGTTAGGGTTCTCATAAACGTGGATTACGCCAGGTCATTGGGGAAATTGATACGTGAATACACGGGTTGCGCGGCTCTTGTGTCGAGGAGCTTACCCGACGCCGTAAAGGTCGATTGCCCAACAATGATTATTAATGATGGCGAGTTGGGTAAGGACATAAACACCGTCCTAGGCATAATTAAGTGGGTCCATGGGTTAGGTCTCGATAGGGATGGCGTGCTCATTGGCGTTGGTGGTGGTAGTGTCCTCGATACCGTCGGTTTCTCAGCGTCAATATACCTAAGGGGTGTGGATTACATAAACGTCCCCACGACAATGCTATCCATGGTTGACGCATCGCTTGGCGGTAAGACTGGTGTTAATGCCATGGGGATTAAGAATGTGATTGGCGTGATCAGGCAGCCTAGGGCTATAATCGTTGATCTATCATTCCTAAACACATTACCAGTGCATAACTATGTTGATGGGTTTGCTGAGGTCATAAAATATGGTGTAACGATGGATGAAGAGTTGCTTAATTACGTTATTAATAATAAGGACGCATTGTTGAGTAAGGATAGGGGTGCGTTGGAGTTCGTTGTGTATAAATCATTAATTAATAAGGCATCTATCGTGGAGAGAGACGAGTTGGATAAGGGTGGTGAGAGGGTTGTCCTTAATTATGGGCATACGGTTGGTCATGCTGTTGAATCAGCCACCGAGTTCTCGGTAAGTCACGGTAGAGCCGTTGCTCTGGGCATGATTTGCGAGGCGAGGGTTGGTGTTAAGCTTGGTCTTACAAACCCTGATTTACCAAAGACCTTACTGAGCGCCTTGGATAGTTACGGTTTAGTTACGAAGATTGATATTTCAAACATTATTGATTCGGTGACCAAGGCAATATCCAGGGATAAGAAGAAGAGCGGTAATTTCCTGAAACTGCCTGTGGTTATTGACGTTGGTAAATGGGAATTAGTTAGGATTAGTGTTGACGAGTTCGTAAGGATGGTGATGAGTGAATGCGGGTCTATTCCGTAATTGGTTACCCGCTGACCTATACATTATCCCCGGTGATCCATAATTACGTATTTAAGGCCTTGGGTAAGGACGCCATCTACGTGCCACTTAAGGTATCCCCAGGCAGGCTTAAGCACTTTATTGAGTTCGCAAGAGATGCCTTAAGTGGTTTCAATGTAACTATGCCCCATAAGATCCCCATCGTTGATCTATTGGATGACATCGTCGGTGCGGCCCGCGTCT
>LOCH01000122.1:0-3112 GCA_001516765.1 Vulcanisaeta sp. MG_3
ACTTAACTATTTTATTAACTAATTCGTTCCTTATTTCCTTACCTAGCCTGGTTAGTATTCCCCATGCAGCCAGTACTCCCGTGGCTGCCGCCACGTTTATTCCCCTGGATAGCCCTGCGCCGTCACCTGCTGCGAATATTCCATCGACCGTGGTCTCCATGAGTTTGTTCACCACAGCCCTCATGCTGTAGTACTTGATCTCGGGTGCGTAGAGTAGTGTGTATTTGCTTGCTAGCCCCGGTATTACGCTATCAACCTTATTTAGGAACTCGAGTATGTTGTCCAGGGCCCTGGCTGGTAGCGCCATGCCTATGTCGCCAGGTGTTACGTACTTGAGCGTCGGCTCTATCACGTTTCTCCTAATCCTATCCCAGGTCGACCTCCTACCATCCTCTAGGTCACCGAGCCTCTGTATTATTGGTTTACCACCGCCCAGTTTCGTGGCTAGCCTGGCTATTGATTTGCCATACTCTATTGTGTCCTCCATGGGGTCTGTGAGCCTTATCGAGGTTAGTAGGGCGAAGTTCGTGTTGTTGCTCTTCCTATCCACGTAGGTCTCCCCATTAACACCAACTGTTCCGTCGTCGTACCTCTCCAGCACCACGAAACCGCCTGGGTTTGTGCAGAATGTCCTGACCTTGTCATCGTGGGATTTCGTGTACATTATTATCTTTGGGTCCATGTATAGGTCCGTTATTGGGTTCATCACGTACCTGGGTATCTCAACCCTAACACCCACATCCAATGGGTTTGGTATTAACTCAATACCGAGCCTTCTAGCCTCATCCCTAAACCACTCGGCGCCAGCCCTACCGGGTGCCATGAGGATTGTCCTAGCCTCAATATTGCCCCTCCTGGTCCTGAGCATGAACACGCCATTACCACGCTCGACATGCTCCACGCTTGTTCCAACCACCAGTTTAACGCCTGCCTCCGTTAGGTAGTTAGTGAAGTTTTCAATGACCCTGGTTGATCCGTCAGTACCAATATGCCTCTGCCTAATCGGCACTAATTGGGCACCAACGCGTGCCAGGGATCTCTGGTACTCCTCGAAGGCAGGTCCCTTAGGTTCAAAGACCCTATCCGTGGGTGCTCCAAATTTCACGAATACCTTATCGATGTAATCAATGAGTAGGTTCGCGGAGTCCCAACTATTGAGTATTTCCTGGAGATCACCGCCTATGTCGGGTCTCAGGTTTATTATGCCACTACTGAACAACCCAGCACCACCAATGCCATGAGTTATATGGCACGGAACGCAGACGCACCTACCAATCCTTGACAATGGGCAATGCCTCTGTCTCGGCATGTAGCCCTTATCAATGAGCACCACGCTTATGTCCCTGGCATTCTCAATGAGCTCGTAGGCAGCAAAGAGGCCTGCGGGTCCCCCGCCAATGATGGCTACGTCATAGATCATGGACCAACCACCTCCCTCCTTAGGTCTACCATGTCCATGGAATCCTCGCCAGTGCCAATCAGGGTTATTGGAACCTTCAACGCCTCACTGACCTCCTCAACCCACTTCCTAGCCTCAACGGGTAGGTCGACCCACCTCCTCTTACCGCGCACGCCTGGGAATAGGGCGTCGAACTTGGTTATGGCTAATTGCGTCGGTCTATTGAGCATGATAGCGCGCCTGGCAAGTTCCAGGTTAAATGGTGCTGCGCGCCTCGGTCTACCGGTGACGGTACCCCTCTCAACCCAGCCCCTAGCAACCACCTCATCCTGGCTCAACTCCCCAGGTAATTCGCCAGCGCCAACCCTGGTTACGTAGGACTTGAAGACAAGTATTACGTCGCTAACGAGCCTCGGGCTAACACCAACCTCACTAATTATTCCAGAGGCTGTGGTGTCCCTGGATGTGACGAATGGGTACGTGCCGTGATAGAGGCTTAAGAATGTTCCCTGTGTACCCTCAACAACAACTAAACCACCCCTATCTAACTCCTCATTGACTTCCCTAACCACGTCGGTGATGAATCCCCTAAGCTCTGGAAAGTCCTTGGCAGTCTTCAAAACCCTCAGTACTCTATCAACCATTGCCGCCCCAACACCCTGCCCCGTGGATCCGATGGTCTTCATTAGGTACTCATTACTTCTCTCGTTCTCCACATGCCTATCCTCAATAATGCCGGAATTCGCATCAACCCAAACCCTACCTCGTGTGTTCGTCTCCTCAACCTCCCTGAGGAAGACATCGATCTTAAACAGGGCCCCTGGCGCAATCATGAGTCTCGTGTTCTCGTTCACAAAGCATGATGGAATTATCCTGAGCTTCCAGGATTTACCACCGTAACTGACAGTATGCCCTGCATTTATCGAACCTGTCCTAACACAAATGCTAGGTTTATCGGTAAGCCCTAGGTAGGACACGACCTTACCCTTACCCTCATCACCAAAGAATCCCCCCACCACAACTGTTAGCGGCACTTTTTAATTAAGCATTCCAACATATATTTAAACATTGCTTCAGCACATACACGTAATATTCAATAATGAATTATTATAATGATTAATAAAGGCTTTTAAATCAACGATCCAGTACCGGGTGTGGAGGCAATTTCGCCATTAGATGACAGGTACTATGAGGAGTTAAGGGATTATGCGAGCTCCGTCTCGGAAAGAGCCTTCGTTGGTTACAGGTTTCGTGTTGAGGTTTTATACCTTGACTTCCTCATCGACCTATTGAGCAAGGTTGGGATTACGGAACCATTAACACAGAGGGAGAGGGAGGCATTACTTTCGTTGAGATTTAACGATAGTGACTATGCGAGGTTTAAGGAGCTTGAGGGTGAGCTTGGGCATGACGTTAAGGCCCTCGAGTACCTAATCAGGGAGAAATTGGGCAATGTGGGGCTTGGTAGGGTTGCCCATTTAACGCACCTGGGCTTGACTTCGGAGGATGTTAATAACTTAGCCCTGGGCGTCCTTGTGAGGGTGGCTGTTTATGGGCACCTAGTTCCGGAGTTGATGGGTCTATTGAATTCATTAATACGGCTGATTAATAATTACTCATCCACACCAATTCTAGGTAGGACTCATGGGCAACCAGCAACACCAACAACCTTCGGCAAAGAGATTGCGTACCACGCATACAGGGTTTGTTACT
>LOCH01000122.1:3377-5339 GCA_001516765.1 Vulcanisaeta sp. MG_3
TCCATAGGGCTTATGGCACAGGCACTCATTAACCTTGCCCAGGACATGTGGATTTACAACATGCTCGGTTACGTACATGTACGCGGTAGACCAATAGGCTCATCAACAATGCCCCATAAGGTGAACCCAGTGGATCTCGAGAACGCAGAGGGTAACCGTGAAGCTTGGCTCATCGATACTCATGGAGATTAGTAGGCACTTACAGGTTAGTAGGTTGCAGAGGGATTTGAGTGATTCCACGATAAAGAGGAATATAGGTCTCGGTATTGGACACATCATACTTGGTGTAAGGAGGTTAAATAACGTATTGGGTAGTATTGAGGTTGATGTTGAATCTATGGGTAAGGACCTCAATAATCACTGGGAGGTTTTGAGCGAGGCAGTCCAGGTTAGGCTTAGGGTTTTGGGTATGGTTGACGCCTACGAGAGAACCTTGAAGGAGTTCAGGGACTCGAGGATGAGTAGGGATGATTACCTTAGGGTGCTTAAAGAGCTCGGTGTTAATGATAACCTCCTCATTGAATTAAGCCCCAGTAACTACACAGGGTACGCCGCACAAATAGCCCTAAACTGCATTAAGTATTGCAGCGATGCAATAAGCCTAGTCAGATCCAGGTACCAGGAAGAATTAGATACCCTCAAATCACTCGGCTTTCTCTAAATCAATTAAATGATAATACTCCAGTAATGCGCATCATAATCCTAAACGAAGGCAACTGAGCCTTTAATAAATCGTTTAATCTTCATAAGAAATTGTGGAAGCAGGGATTCGTTCAGTAAGCAAGGGGATGAAGCCAACAAACTTTATCATTGATGAGATGAACATGGCATTTAAACACAATGGAGTTAGGTATAGATTATTGATTAGGCATGATGATTGCACAAGGCTAATTCTAATTAATGAGGATGAGGGGGATTTCGTAGAGAGCGAATGTGCGAATTCGATAGGTCTAGATTTAGTAATGAGGTTCATTAGGGCAAAGCTCGCCGATTAAATAATCCACCTAACGATGAGGACCAGAATGAAGCCTATCATTACTGCAGCAACAAGCGACGGCAATGCCTCGAGAGCCCTCCTTATTCTCGCCAACAACCTCCTACTGCTGCTCGGTCGTCTATAGATTATGAACTCTATCGATAATGCACCAAAGCCCCTCCTCACGTAATAAGCCCTAATAATACCCCTAAAACCCGAGTCAGCTAAATCCCCAGCAAGCCTAAGCAACGCCTTACTAGGCACCAATAATGATTTAATTAACCAATTAATATAGGTTATTAGCCCAGATTCGTGTATTAGCTTAATGACATTTTTAATTTCATGAAGATACAACCAATGACAAGCCTACACGTAATCTCTAACAACCCTACCGAAATCGAGCACGTAATCAAAGGTCCCATAAACACACCTAATAATCCTCCTCGGCTCTAACCTATAGAGTGGGTCTATGTCTGATCTATTGTTGAATGTTAGGGTGCAGGGCCCAGTCCAAACGGACTTTGGGTTAAGCCTGTGCCTATACCTATCAACGAGCTGAACCAATGGCTTAGCCCCATCACCAGCAGGAGGTATTATCTTCAACGCAAGCCTCGTTACGGCTAACGGCTGAAGCTGGGCCGGTTCCTCAGGCCTTATTATTGCTGTGACGAGTCTATAACCAGGTGGTCTCTCGAGGTAACCCATGACCAAGTCGTAATACTTGGTGATGTCGAGGACGGCGAACTTCTTAGGCACACCCCAAATCTCACGACCTGCCGCAAGACCGACATCGCTATTTACATAGTTATACGCCGTGAAGTACTTCTCCTGCCCATCAAGGAGCACCTTTACATCAACAGCAAACTCGTTGTAAGGCCCTAACGTGCTGAACGGGAACCTGAAGAACGTGATCATAGCCTCAGCAGGAACAGGCACCTCAAGATCCTCAGGAACCAACTCAGCAACAGCCTCAGGATCAGCCTCAA
>LOCH01000123.1:0-2327 GCA_001516765.1 Vulcanisaeta sp. MG_3
TTTTCAGTAATGTCATTACTGGTAGTGGTTTGACGTTCTTCATAGTCACCAAATACGCCTCTCTAATCGTTATACCCGCATCCTCGAGCATTAACATATACGACACAACCTGCTTCAGATACCTTTGCTCCCTCTCCTCATTCAGGTTCCACGAGCTCTTAAGCTCTATCAACCCCCAAATCTCCTCACCATCAAACTCACGCATATACACTATGTCCGCCCTACCTGACGTGTCCACGGTCTCTATCCCGCTCTCAACCTCAACATGTATCCTGGGATTCACAACCTTAAACCATTCCTGGTAAAGATCGTGGATAGCCCTACCCCTAGCCAGATTCCTCAAGCCCTCCATGTTGGTTATGGTACCAAACCTAAGACGTATTAGGGACTTGACAATACAATCGTAACTAAATAATGACGGTGTTGCCCTACCCGTCGGCTCATCAACGAGGTATAAATCATCGCCTATAATCCGCGCACCCCTAAGCATCTCGTTTAGGTACTCCTCCGTTTTCCTAGCAATCCTATCCTCATCAATAACCTCAGCGATCGGCTTAACCACAAGTTTAACCATGTACTCAGGTTAAGTGCTTGGGCTCCTTTATAAATTCATTAATTATGTTAATTTACGTCGATAATTAATGGCTTACTACTTTAAAATCAGAATAACTGTGTAGGTGCCGTATGGTTTACGTAGGTATTGATGTTGGAGCCACATTCATTAGGGTTGGTTTGGTCGATGAAGGTGGGAGCGTTATTGATAAGTTGAAGGTTAGGCAGCCTTCGAGTGGTGATGAGAATACCGTGGCTGAGGTTATAATAAAGGCGGTGAAGAACCTAGCCAGGTCTAGGTCCATTGCCGGTATAGGGATTGGCTCAATAGGCCCTCTGGATCTCAAGAGTGGTATTGTGCCACTGGCACCCAATGCCCCAATCAAGAGGTTTAAACTCGTTGAGCCAATTATTAGGGAGTTCCGGGTACCCGTTGTCTTGGGTAACGATGCCATGGCTGCCGTATGGGGTGAGTACGTATTCGGCATTGGTAAGGGCATTAGGAACCTCGTCTACATAACATTTAGCACCGGGATAGGTGCTGGCGTCATTGTTGATGGCCACCTCCTCATTGGCAAGGATGGTAATGCCCACGAAATAGGGCATGCGGTAATTGACATAGACTCGAATATACAATGCGGTTGTGGTGGTTATGGACATTGGGAGGCCCTGGGCTCAGGGGCTAATGTGCCTAGGGTAATTAAGGAATTCATTAAGGGTAAGACGTATAGATCAAGGCTTCACGAGAGATTGTCGAGAAACGAGTATGTGAGTACTGAGGAGGTTTTTCAGGCTTATTATGATGGTGATGAGTTGGCAAGGGACTTCATAGACAACTTCCTAATGAGGGTTCATGCGGCAGGTATTGCAACGGTCATGAATGCCTACGATCCAGAGCTTATAGTTTTGGGAGGCTCCATGGCATTGAATAATAAGGAATTGTTCAGGGCTGGTATTGGGAGGTACTTGGGTAGGTACTTAACCGTTAGGGCTGCTAGGATTGAATTCACAGAGTTTGGTGACGACATAGGCATTGTGGGCGCAGCCGCGTTGGTATATAAGGTACCTGACTCACTTAGGGAGTTTGTTGAGGGATACAATAAGTACTTGCAATAAGCATTAAAAACCAGGTTGATCATCAAAGGCGTGCCTGATGTTGTCATAATTGGTGCGGGTCATAATGGGCTAATCGCAAGCATCGTACTTGCTAAAGCGGGTCTTGATGTTTTGGTCCTTGATCAACTACCGTGGCCTGGCGGTATGGCTGGTTGGCACGTAATAGGTGGTGTGGAGGTCCCCATAGGTGCGTATGTACTCGGTTTAATACCAACGGACCTAATTAAGGAGTTAGGCATAGGCATTGAGCAGTACAAGCCAGACCCAATAGCGGTGTACGTCAAGGATGGAGAGCTTGTCAGGTGGTGGAGGGACTTCGATAAGAGGGTTGAGGAGTTCAACAGGTGGGGTCTTGGTGATGATTTAAGGGCTATGTGGAATGAGATAGTGAAATTCCACGAAGTTCTGCGTAAGTATTTATTTAGAACCGAACCACCCAGTAGGGATGAGCTGCTTAACGATCCAGTACTCAATGAGTTCCTTAAATTGAAAAGTAGGGATTTCCTGGGAAGGTACTTACCTCGCGACTTCTGGGACATGTTCATATTCGAACCATACCTTGATCAACCAGCCTTCATGGTTGGTTACTACAACCCAGCCACGGACTGGTACTACCCGGCCAAGGATGGCGAGGTTGGTATGCAGGTGTTTGCCCGTGA
>LOCH01000123.1:2816-5358 GCA_001516765.1 Vulcanisaeta sp. MG_3
CTCGACCTTCATAGGCCCGTGACTCACGGGTCTCTGTGAGTCACGATCTTCACCATAAAATCATTTTTAAACCCTAGGTTATGAATTTATGGCGTTGCGGGGATCATGTATAAGCAAGTAATCATAGTTAGGACTGACCTGAACATGTCCTGCGGCAAACTCGCGGCTCAGGTAGCGCATGGCGCTGTGGGTGCTGTACTCAAGGTGCTCAGTGAGGGTAAGAGGGATTGGATTGAATGGTTTAGGGCTTGGGAGTCATCAGGGCAGAAGAAGATAGTCCTGGTTGTGAACTCACTAAGTGAGTTATTGGCGCTTAAGGATAAAGCTGAGAGGCTTGGTTTGCCCACATTCCTTGTTGAGGATGCTGGCTTAACAGAATTGCCTCCTGGCACCATAACCGTGCTAACCATCGGTCCAGGGCCTGAGGACCTTATTAACAAGGTGTCTGGCTCATTGAGGTTGTTGAGGTGATTATGTGAGTATTACGCGTTTCTTCAGGGATGCTATGAATAGGGTATTTGCATATTCGAATTACGACCTGGTCAATAATGTGATTACCCTGCACCTATTACCTAGATTGAGGTATTGGGCTTCCCTGGAGATCATGAAGTCGCTACGGGATTGCGATGGTGTACTTGTTGATTTGGGTGCGGGTGATGGCTCAATGACCAAGTACCTACTTAAACTTGGTGTTAAGCCTAGATCAATAGTGCTCATAGATCCGGCAGTGAATGGGCTCCTTATGATGAGAGGTGGGTCTGAAATTATTGATAAAGTCGTTGCTATTGGGGAAATGCTGCCTCTAAGGTCATCATCAGCATGCATTGTGTACACAGCCTTCGCCCTCAGGCAGTTCAGCAATAAACCCCTTGCAATGGTTGAGGTGCATAGAGTACTGAGGAGGTACGGTTCATTTATAGTGTTGGAATTTTGGAGACCAGATGCAGTTCTAATACATGCATTATTACTTTACTACCTAACATTACCCTTACCGCTACTTGTCTCGATTATCGCACCAAGATCCATTAGGGAATACTCAGTAATGCGTCTCACAATTAAGAACACCGGACCCATCTCATGGTTAAGGGATTTGATCGATAAATTGGTTGGTGATGTTGTGTCTTTCCGTAAGTACATAGGCATTTTTGTGGTAATAAGGGCTAGAAATATCCGTGATGCTCATTTAAGGATCAACAGTCCTGAATCGAAGTTATGAAGAATTAATTAAGCCGAGTCTCATGACGAATCTCGGGCTTTGGTCTGCCGTTCTCATCATAGCCCCTTAATTCGTAATACTTCCTAACCATGAACGACCACTCCTCCTCCGAAACAACGTATTTCTTACCCTCATACTCGACGTGTTCCCTAAGCCACCTAGGTGGTAGTCGGTCCTGATCGATTGTTGTCTTATTCATGTATCTATGAAGCACGATTATCCTCTGGGCAGTCTCCCTAAGCTCATCGGTGGTGTAGCCGAACCCGGTAACGGCATTTAGGGCGTCCCTAATCACGTCCCACGTGTATATAGCCCTCCCGAACTTGCAAAGGAGCATTGAGTCATACAGCGCATTCCTCTCCTCAATATCCATGATTGCCCTAACCTTATCCTCACCGGTCGCGAACCTACCACCAGCCTGACCCGCGATATCTACAGCGTATGCGCTGGACCAGAGATGATCAGCACCCCTTTCAGAAATTGCATTATTCAATATCATACCCTTAAGCGTCCTTGGATCATACGCCGCCGGCTCAAGTCCCTTAACGTGTATTGCCAAGTCCTGGACACCAAGCTTCTCCGAAATTGCCTTAACACCGAGCGCCGCCAACTCGCCTAACCCCTTCTATATGCCGTGTTTATTATCAACTCCCTAATACCATCATAATCACCCCACCTGGGTGGTTCCCTTAACGATGCCTTTCTCGCCAAGGTATATCAGGAATGCTATGGTATTACCTAGACTTATTGTGTCAAACCCCAACCTATCAGCTAGCTCAGCCAAGTCGATAAGCTTTTGTGGATCGTTGATGCCCGTTAACCCGCCCAGGGCCATTGTTGTTTCGTACTCAAGGTCATACTCGCCATTGCTTGACCTGACAACCTTATGGCACGCAACTGGGCAGTAGAGGCAGGCACCGTTCTTAATGAAGTACTTCGGCTTTAGGGTTTTCTCCCACGATATGTTCTCCCAACCTGGCATGACGACCTTCGTCCAATAGATTGATGGGAAGAATCCCATGCCGTTGCCAGTGTCGATAAGCCTAACAGTACCACCTTGCCTGTAGGGTATCATGCCGGGATTCATCACCGCTTGCTTACCCAGGTTCCTCACCAGGTCCTGGTATAACTTATCATCAGCAACATCAACCGTCTTACTTGTGGGTATGAAGGTTATCGCCTTTATACCCTTACTTCCCATGACAGCACCACCACCAGTCCTGCCAAACTGCCTCCAATCCTCATGACCAATACATGCATATGGCACCTTATTCTCGCCGGCAGGTCCTATGGTGAGCACAGCCGAGTCCCTAAACTCCCTCTTAA
>LOCH01000124.1:0-3152 GCA_001516765.1 Vulcanisaeta sp. MG_3
ATGACGAAGCAACAACACTAACAGTGTACTGAGTACCTTCAGCAGTTACAAATTTTACCAAATAATTCTGCCCAACCTGGAGACCGCATGGTGAGCTAAAGAAGTTACTACTATTAGTTACATCAGCCGTACTTCCTGGAGGTATTGATGTTGAACTTATTGGTACACTGCATATTAATGAGTTAGTTGTTGCGTTCAGTATGTATATGCCAGTTATTGTTATTGTAGTTGAGCCAGGTATTTTGTACGTATGCGTTAAGTCCATTTGATGCCGAGAGACTCACCGCTACTACCTGGAATTCCTCTGGTGATGTCATTGAGGATACCTTGCCGGTGGTTGCTGTGAGGTACCCGCTGAACCACATGTACAGTAGTACTGCCGCGACCACCGTGATTACTATCAACAGTATTGCAGCAACTATTGGCTCAATCCCCCTTTTTGCATTTCTATTCCTGCTCACCATACATGATACCGAGTACTTGCATCTTAATAAACTTTCAATTTAGCTTTTTACACGGAATACCCTCCAGAAATACTCTTTTTACGTATGTAGTACCAAGGTGAGTAATAATATTATTTGGTGATTACCCAGCCACCAATTACAAGCAAAAAGTCTCAATGTAGGTAGAGGGTTAGGTATAGTATGTAATTTACTGCGGTCAATACAATCATTAGTATTGATGCATGGAGCATTCCAACCGAGGCTTTGCCGTAGGTTACCCTACCAATGATTGCCCCAGCAATTAGGGACTGTATTATTATGCTGAGCCCCAGCAGGGTGGCGAATAATTGCGTGGGTATTGTGGTGATGCTCACGGTCGGTGCTGGGACACCACTAACGGTACTTAGGGACATGCGGGCTATCTGTGGTAGTAGGAAGTAGGCTATTATTGATGCAAGCACCACATAGAGTATCATTATTACGTAGATCAACGCAACGTAGGGTTTCAATGAGGCATTTCTCTCGTAAGTGTAGGATAGGTAGGAGTCGAATGATCTATACGCCATGTCAAGGACCTCAACCTCTTTAGTGCCCCTCCTAAGTACCGTGTCGAGTATTATTGCAAGTGAGGCGAGGTTCTCATTACCTATCCGCCCAGCCTCCTTAAGTACGTAATCCCTAATTGTGGACTCACCACTCATCTGCGCAGCAACGGCCCTGCTCAGTATTTCGCCAACCCTCCCCTTACCAACCCTCCTCACAAGCCCCGTTATTTCATTAAGTGTGAGCCCTGCCCTCAAGCCATCCCTAATAACCCTTATTACCGAGGGTAGCTCTGTATCGACATCAGTATTTATCTTCCAGACCCTATACCTAGGTATTGTGATGAGTAACAACTCGGTCGCTATAAGCACGGCTAACATGGATTCATAATTAATATTATTCATTATAGGTATTGTTATTACTGATTTACTGAATTGAAATGTTATTAATATCTTTGGTGAAATTATGAATAATGCGACCAACGTGACTAATATAAGTACTGTGGACATAAGGTCCATTAATTGTTGCCTTTGCATTTCACGCATTATTGTTTCGATAATATGCAATAGATTGATTTAAATACCTAATCATTACAAATGAAATTGAGTGTTAATCATGAGTAACAATGACGAAACTATTGAAGTACTCGATGAATATGAATTAGAAAAGGGATTAGTACATGTCATAATATATAAAGAACCAAAGAGTGGTCTCTATGTATATAGGGTTATTGAACCAACAATCACAGACAAGCTCTCGAACGCAATCACTAGGGTTAGGGAATACTTGCTAAATAGTAAATTACTGATTGATGATACCGAACTCACTAACAATAAGGTTAGGGAGGCCGTGAAGTCGATTACGGAGAAATTGAAGCTCAACCCTACTGATGAGGAGTTTGAAACATTGGTCTATTACGTAACCCGTGATTCCGTTGGTTACGGTAAGATAAACCCACTGCTCTGGGATGGGTTTATTGAGGACATACACATAAACGGCCCTGGCAAGCCCGTCTATGTTTGGCATAGTAAGTATGAGAATTTACGAACGAACATAGTCCTCAATGAGGGGGAGCTCGATAGTTTAATAATCAAGGTCTCCCAACGCGCTGGCAAGAACATAAGCTCGGCCCAACCAATCCTAGAGGGATTACTGCCCGAGGGTGTTAGGGTGGAGGTTTCGTTAAAGGAGGTTGCTCCCAATGGCCCAATACTAACTATTAGAAAATTCAGGTCTGTGCCATTCACAATAGTTGACTTAGTTAGTGAAGGGGTATCGTCTGCGGAAATAATCGCCTTCCTATGGTTCCTCCTTGAGCATGGGGTCAGCATGATAATAATTGGGCCAACGGGTGCTGGCAAGACAACGCTACTAAACGCCCTGCTTTTTATGATAAGGCCTGAGAGTAGGGTTGTGACTGTTGAGGATACTAGGGAAATCAATATACCCCATGAGCAGTGGGTACCACTGGTCACGAGGGAGTCGAGCACGCCTGAGGTAACTAATGTGGGCATGTATGACCTGGTTAAGTTATCAATGAGGATTAGGCCTGACTACCTAGTGATTGGGGAGTTGAGGGGTGAGGAGGCCTACGTCTTCTTCCAAGCCATGGCCAGTGGACATGTTGGTTTAACCACAATACACGCGGGCTCGATAGACGCTGCCGTTAGGAGGTTAATCTCGAAACCCATGAATGTGCCTAGGGCGTTGTTGCCTGTGGCGAGTATCTTCATTGAGGTAGGTAGGGTTAAGCTTGGTAATGCCATAGTTAGGCGAGTGCTCAATGTTATGGAATTGCTCGAGGTTAGGAGTGACAAGCCAATAACGAACCCAGTATACGTTTGGGACAGGGCATCGCAGAGGTTTGTTAAGGTTGGCGGGAGTAAGGTAATTGCGGACCTGGTTAGTATGGGTAGGGTCACCGAGGAGGAGGTAGCCAGGGAGTTAGAGCGTAGGAGGAAGCTGATTGAGGCGATGGCCCAGTATGGTTTCAAGAGCCCTGAGGCTGTTTTCAGGGTTACGAGGAACTACTACGTAGATCCTGAGGGTACGTACCACAAGGTGCTTGGTGGTGAGTTACCTTGAGGAATCCATTGAGTTCATACTTACTTTGGGTGAGCAATTATGTTGATAGGTTGTATAGGTTGAGTGGTTACACGTTAAATG
>LOCH01000124.1:3172-5321 GCA_001516765.1 Vulcanisaeta sp. MG_3
TCATTATAACCCTATTGACGGCGATACCCTTACTCGCGAGCAATGCGACGTTGATAGACGTAATAAACACGCTGGCCCTTGTGAAGAGGGATCCCGAGATAGCTAGGGAGTTCAGGATAATACTTAGGGATGTTAGGGAGGGTGGGTTAGACGTGGTTTCGGCGATAAGGAGGAGTATTGAGAGGGTTCCGTCCCAGGTCTATGCCGACATAATGGGGCTTCTAGTTGAGTCCTACAGGGTATCCAGTAATGTGGCTGATGTGTTGTTCCTAAAACTCGATTACCTAATTAGGAATAGGTTCAATAGGTTGAGGTCCACAACCCAGACCCTAAGCTTCCTACTGGAGATATACCTAGTCATGGTACTCCTCCTACCCATATTGCTCGTCCTAATGGTAATAACACTATCACCCCTAGGGCCGATATACCTAGGTCCATTGCAGCTAGATCCAACATTGGTGCTAATAATAACACTATTAATCTATGCACCAATCATGGGTTACGTATCGTACATACTCATAGACTCAACAATGAGCTCAATCTAATCTGGAAATATCCCTAATTTAGTACCTGGGATTTTTCTCAATAATAATAATAAGTACTATGTTCGCTTTTTCTTAAGACATTAACCTGGGGTGGTGAGAGAGTACCAAGGTAATCATTATCTAATTGGCGTTTATTCTTGGAATTATTATTTCATTTTCATTTTACATTCTATTACAAATCGATGATTAATGACGAATTGCTGAGTAAGGTTTAAAATAGGGAACTGAATGAGATTATCAATGAAGTCAAAACCCGTGGGCAAATTACCATATAGGGTTAAGATTTACATAAACAACCAGGTGTTATTACCAGCGATGCTTGTTAGGGCCCTGGGTTTTGAGAATGCTAGGTATGCGGATGTTGTGATTAGGTTTGGTAATGAGGTCATTGAGGTCAGGAACGCCAAGCTACTGAGGACTAGGCATACATCAGCAAGGCAATTCACAATACCAAGGGAGATAAGGGAAAAATACGGAATAAGACCGCTGGATGAAATCGAAATCCTAGAAATAAAACCCAAGAACTTGGCTGAGGTTGTTAGAGAGCTCGAACATGTATAATTCCAAGAGGTGCAACAGCTTTGAGCTTAAATTTGGTAAAATCTTTATTTTAGTTTTAATCAATTCTCAAGTATCACACCTTTATGTATCTTCTCTGCTTGTTGTAGTACGTAATCTATGTTTATTAGTACTTCCCAGAGTCCATCTAAGGCATCGTTAGTGTCTGCCTCACCAAGCCTTGCCCTTGCGATAAGTTCTAATCCGTAATTCACCAAGTCCCTTAATCCGTAAATACATTGTTACATTGATGTCTCGATAGGTCTTCGTTTAAAAAGCCTTCTATTCCTTAATTATGCCCCTGGTGAATTTGCTTAGGGGTGGGGTTTGTTTTTCTCGCGATGCTGGTTTTATCTATCCCTTTCCAGCCGTTGGGTATTAGGGCTAACGTGGTTGGGCTACCCCAAACGGTTTCAAGAGAGGAAACTCAGAAATGATCACAAACATAAGGAAGCTCACCTCATTACTGCAAATCACAACAAAGCAACACCCAACTCCCAGAAAACACAAAAAGGAAAGGCGTCAGATTAACGGCACTCCATCTAGTATGGTCGAGAATTTCCAGGGATAAGGAACCTTTTTAATAATGATTTTTACTGCCTAAGCTTGGGTATGTTGATACTGTTGTTTGTGTGGGTTTTGGCTATTTTTAGCAATGGGACACCAATGATGAGCTTGAATACCACGTTGACGGGTGGTTTCGTAAACCTAACCCTACCAGCCATGCCCCAATCCTACGTGTCGCTTTACGTTAACGGTACGCCGATGCCCTATATACTAAATGATTCCTGTATAACGATACCTGTGCTTGGAACGGCAAATGTAACAATCACATACATACCCAAGGTATTTACTATCGATGGTTTCGTTGGAGTGAACATCATTACAAATGACACGATTGAGGTTGTGGTGCCGAATGATGCCCTCATATACAATATTACACTTTCAATAATTAATATGTCCGTAGTCAATGAGGGGCTCGTTGTATTAACACGGGGGCCTGGCTCAATCCTGTATACGATTGTGCCAAAGCCGACAACAAGTGT
>LOCH01000124.1:5341-7555 GCA_001516765.1 Vulcanisaeta sp. MG_3
CCTCAATAGGGGTTGCGCGTTGGTTGTAGTATTTAGTATATTCATGACACCATTAACCCATGAGTAATCGCCCTTAAGTATTGCCGCAACCGCCGCAATTAATGATTGGGTGAGCTTTGAGGTGTCATTGTTTATGAGGGCGTCATTTAATGATGAGGCTATATCAATCATAAACTCCACCTTCCTAAGTGCGTTTAGGAGCCCGAGATCCAGGCAATATAGGGCATGCAGAATTGAAGCCCTTCTAAGCCTATCCTCGCTGATCTCCTCATTCTCTGAAACCACGTATGTGAACTCACCGTGAATTATATCGGCAGCCGATAATAGATAATCGCTATTGCCCGATTTATAGGCGGTGATGAGTGCCATCAATACGTCACTTAGCTTCAAATCCCTAATTAGGTCATTTAGTGATGGCATTACTACATTAACGTAAGGGTGGATTTAAATTTAAGTTAATCACACTAAACACATCGTGGGAATTAAGGGCCTTGAGGAATTGATAAGGAGGGCAGTTATTAAGTATATGGACGTGAAAAAGCATGGTGGTAAGGTATTTGTTATTTGGAATAACGAGGTTAAAGAATTTACGGACATTGCTAGTGCACGTAAAAATGCCCTATCCATGCCCGGCATTACGATAATAATCCAGGTGCCCACTAAGGACGAGGCCGATGAAGCCTTCACCAGGTTCCTTAGGGTTATGAGCTGATAAAACGAGCGACAAGCCTTGTTGTGGTTGTTTTGGTTTGGGTCTTCGTTCTTGCTTGGTTATTGGTCATTGGGTAGATTGGGGGTACTCAAGGCTTTGGGCGTGTCTGATTCGTTTTACAAGGCTTGATAGTACCAATGATTGGCACACTCCCAAATGCCCAAACGGCGCTACATGAACAGAAACCATAAACCCAAGAAGCCAATAAAGGCAAGGAAACCCAAAAAGAAGGAGGTCAGTTAGATAATGTAAATGCTTAAATGCAGAGCCTCTCTAACGTATTAACGTGAGACTTCTTGAGTATAAGGGTAAGGAGTTATTGAATAGGTATGGCGTCAAAATACCCAGGGCGCCATAGTAACGCGTGTTGAGGACATAAACGTATTAAGTACGCTAAAATTCCCACTATTTGCTAAAGTCCCAGGTGCCCTTTGCAGGTAGGGCTAAGATGGGGCTTGTTAGGAGGGTTGATACCCTAAAGGATGCCGAGAATGCGGCGAGGGATTACCTGGGAAGGGTGATACAGGATTACCCAATAAGGAAGGTCCTCTTTGAGGAGGGTGTTAATGTGGCTAAGGAGTTGTATGTATCAATAACACTCGATAGGGAGAATAGGGGCTACCTAATGCTCGCATCAACAGAGGGCGGTGTAGATATTGAGGAGGTCGCGAGAAAAAGCCCTGAGAAGATAATTAGGCTTTATATTGATGATTACGAGGGACTTAGGGACTATATGATAAGGGGTGTCGCCCAGAAGCTCGGTTTAGAAGGTTCTGCGGCTCAGGACTTCGTGACCGTTGCCAAGGCAATGTATAGGGTGTTCACGGAGTACGACGCCGAACTTGTCGAGATAAACCCACTCGCACTAACAACAGACGGTCAGTTAGTGGCGCTCGATGTTAAGGTCATGATAGATGATAACTCACTGTACAGACACCCGGACATCAGTGTGGAGGATAGTGATTACACAATGGAGGAGTTGGAGGCTAGGAAGTACGGTCTGCACTACGTTGAGTTGACGGGCTACGTGGGCATAATGGCTAATGGCGCCGGCCTAACAATGGCAACCATGGACCTGGTTAAGGAGTTTGGACATGAACCAGCGGATTTCCTGGACGTTGGTGGTGGTGCAAGTAAGGACTCTGTTAGGGAGGGATTAAAGATTCTCCTCACCGATGATAGGATAAAGGCCGTGTTGATAAACATATTTGGTGGAATAACAAGGTGTGACGAGGTTGCTAAAGGCGTGGTTGAGGCTCTGAATGAGGTTAAAACGAATAAGCCAATATTCATTAGGTTAAAGGGGACTAACGAGGAGGAGGGTAGGAAGATACTGGCTGAGGTAGGGCTTAAAACATATGAAACCGCTGAGGAGGCAATGGACGCGTTATCAAAAACCATAAAGACACTACAGGGGTGATGGGGAATGGCTATATTAATTAATGAGAACACAAAGGTTATCGTACAGGGAATAACCGGGCGTGAAGGATCAAGGCACACGC
>LOCH01000125.1:0-2086 GCA_001516765.1 Vulcanisaeta sp. MG_3
GTACGCAACAACGTCGAAATCACCACTGGTTAACTGTCTCAAACTACCATCTAGTTTCAATGAGAATAGGTGGGTCTTGAAGGTGTGTATGAACCCCCTGCCATTAAACCATAATGGCCAGTCATCAACAAACTTCACATCCTCCTGGGTCGGGCCGGTGGTGCTTAGGAAGAAGATTTCATTACCAACAACACGCATGCCAGTAACCCCGCCCCTGACGTGGGTAAGCCTAACCGCCTCACCGCCATCGAACTTGAGCAACCACACACCAACACCAGGCTCATCCTTACCAAGACCTCTCCTTGAAAGGAATACTACCCCTGAACCATCACTTAATATTCTCGGTGAGAAGTCACTATTACCCCTAGTTAATTGCCTTGGCGATTTACCATCGTAAATCCAGATATTCCTCTCATAATCATCCATTGAGTCGGAGATTTTGGACAATGTAAACACGAGGAGACCTTTATCACCGTGTGAGTCTAAGTCGTGTATCATCCTAACGAGCTTTAAATCATCGATAACCAACCTCCTAACCATTAGTGGACCTAATAGTCATGGACTATTAAGGTTTACTGGCGGGATATTATAAGGACTGAGGCATTTGAAAAATTAATGTATCTCCATTATAATGGGAGTTATACGCCTCGGCACTAAGGTGAAGAGGCGTGAACACACATGCATTGGCGCCTAGGCAGCGGCAATGTTTTAAATGGTTGAATCATTAGTTACGTAATGGGTAATTGGTCTGGTAGGGATGTGGCTGGACTGTTGAGATCTGTCGAACTTTCTTTTCGTGGTTCCTCATGGTTATTCTACTGGTTTTTCATCTACATTGGAGCTTCATCGGCCATATCCATCATTGAGCTATACCACACCATTGGACTTAGCGGCTATGTGGTAGTAATGCGCATCGTCTATACGTTAGTTAGTATGGGCGTAGCCCTTTATGGTGCTTACCTGTTGAGGAAGGGTGTTGAGGGTATTGGTAGGTACTACAACAATCCTGACTTGATTAGTATGGCTAGGCTTCAGTTTGTGGCGTGGATTATCGTGGCAGCAATGCCAATATCATACCATTATTATAACTATGTTAGTTATATTACCGGGGCAGCCGTGGTTATCGGCCTAATACTTATTGGATTAAGCATGAGGAAGATAACCGAGATTCTCTATGAATTAACTGGCATAGATAACTTCGATGTTGCTGAGGATGAGTGGAAGTGGGCTGCGTACTTGGCGATTGTTTTCGTGGGTTTCGTGGCCGTACCATTCGCAACGTACAACACGCGAAAAGGGTTTAATAAGATGGTAAGGTGGGTGGCTGAGCAGGGTGCCGTACCATGAGGTGGGTGTTAGTAATAATGGCAGTGGCCCTATCCATAGCCCTGGTGGTGCATGCCCAAACCTTGATTCAACCTCTACCACCTGGTACCTATGCGGTGCTGATGAACGAGAGCCTCGTGACCCCTGGTTATATCGTGATCATAAGTGCTGACCCCCACACATTCAATGTGGCGGTGTTTACACAGCAGAACTTCAACCTGTGGTGGAACCAGTCGCAGGCGGAACCGGCTATTTATCACGGAACAATAATACGAGGCTCTGTTCTCGCCATACCTGCGCCAGCTGGTAACTACGTTATTGCCATATACCCAGTACCAGGTTCAAATTATTACGTGGAGGTATACGTATTTAATGATTCCGACTTACCCATTGGTATTGCCTCATTCCCAACCAGTCCGATAGTTACGAATGAGTTGATGGGTTACTTCGACATTGGTAGTATTATGGCGTATAATCCAAGTGGCCGCTCACAATTTGGTGTCTGGAATAGTGGTGCCTCTCTCCAGTTGAATGCTGTGGTTGTTGTTGAGTTGGTTAATGGGCAATATCAATACTACTGGGTTCAGGATGTTGTTCAGTTTGTTACGGGCAGTAACGAGTTTTATGTCGTGGATAATGTCTGGAACTATACATCGCCTACACCCACCCTCTCTAATCAATCCATTGTGGGTAATGGTGCAGTTTACAACTCAAGCGGTGGGCTTTACTACGGTTACGCAACATCATCCAGCACCTACTC
>LOCH01000125.1:2288-4317 GCA_001516765.1 Vulcanisaeta sp. MG_3
GAATGGTGGCTATGAATGGCCGACTGTGATTTGGTTCGACAATGTAACCATAATGCGTCGACACCGGGCAACAAATGCTACTTCGAGGTTGGGGCACAATTGACCGGTGGTGGGTGGCCCATGGATGCTGAGTTCGTTTTTGCTGGGTACGGGAATGGCGAGTGGACTAGGTTTAATCAATTGAGTGCTAATTTATCAATGCTTTACTGGAACGGTAGTGGCTGGGAAGTCTTACCCACGCTTTATGATTTTGGTTTTGACACGGAGGAGTCGGCGGTAACTAACATAAACGTTACAGTGAGTAGTAACAACCTAGTCGCAGTAACCCTGGGCACCTTTAAGCCTGGGTTTATCGCTACCCAATTGCCCACGCCCATCCTGCCCATGACCTATGTTAGTTACACGAACCCAGTCACTGGGTATAGCTTCTCATATTACGTAACTCAGCCAACGATGATCAACATACCCTCCGTGGTTTACATAAGCAATAACACGAGATACGTCCTTGAGGGATACTATCTCAATAGCCAGTGGTTTTACGGCACAACAATAACTATCACGCCAAACAAAAACTAGGTTCATGGCATATGATATATCGCCCCAATACCAACTACAATACCTAGTGTCTGTGGCTTCACCACTACCAGTTTACTTTAATGGACTTAAGGTCACCAACTACTCCACCTGGATTAACGCAAGCTCGACAGTTACGATTATCGCCAGATCCCAGGTGCTCAATAATGGCACCATGTTCACGCCAAGCATCACGAACAAAACCGTGATTATAGACGGCCCAACAACACTTACCATAACCTGGACACCGAAGTATCTAGTTTCCATAACATCTACAAAGCCTGTGTATGTCGATGATAAACTCACCATTAATTATATGGCTTGGTTGATTCCGGGTACGACCCTGACCATAAGGGCACCAACATACAACGTCTATGGTGGGTTGGTGCTTTATCAGCCCAATATCACTGCGGTAACAATAACCGTTAACAAACCAATAAGTCTAACGATAACATACACACCAAACTATACAAGACTCTATATCGTAACAGTCGTAGTAATGATTGTATTTATCATAACCGCAATAACACTTAGGAGAAAGCGCCATAAGTAGGTGAATCTTCACCCTTAATTGTTACAACGCATCTTCAATCGCCTTTACAATGTTCATATTGGGCAATCACCATTGTAATATTTTAAGTACGTTCTGTTCTCTATTATAAAAATACCTATTTGTCCCTGAGGATTTTACCCTTAAGTTAATATTAATATCTTAGTATTTAATTTTACTTAACTGTTAGTTTCCTGGCTTCGCGCTCTGTCTCCCTTAGCATGACTATATCGCCAACCCTGACCGGGCCCTTAATATTCCTTGTTATCACCCTACCCCTATCCCTGCCCTCCAGTATCCTGACTCTCACGATACTAACCTCACCGGCGATGCCTGTCCTACCGAGTATTTGAACAACCAGTGCCGCTACTGCATCCTCGTAGGGGCTAAACTTTTCAGCCTTGGTCTCGCTCACTTGGATTCACCCTTCCTAGCGGCTCTCTTGGCTGGTGCCTTCTCGGCTGGTGGTGCGGCCTGTGGTTGTGGCAGTTGTATTGGGTTTAATCCCATCTTTACCCTAACATCATTCAACTGCCTAACTAAATTCTCCAACTCAGCTGATGCCTGCCCTGGATCGATAATTACGGCTGAGGCTGATGGCGTGTTCTGGAGACCAGCTGCCTTACCAAGCCTCTCCTTACTGGGTACGTAGATGTAAGGCACGCCCTTCTCCTCGCAGAGTATTGGTAGGTGGGCAACTATCTCTGGTGGATCAACATCCTCCGCAATAAGTACTAGCTTGGCTAGGCCCCTCTCAACCGCCTTTGTGACCTCGTTGGTGCCCTTCCTTATCCTACCTGTTTCCCTAGCTGCCGATAGAACCTCGTATGCCTTCTCAGCTAGATCCTGCGGTACCGCGAATCTCACGTAGAAGGGCTTTCCCTGCGGTGGGTTGGCATAGAACGT
>LOCH01000126.1 GCA_001516765.1 Vulcanisaeta sp. MG_3
CCCACTCGACCATCTAATGATGGGTCTATAAATAATACCGAGCAATAAAGTCAGGAGGAACGAACCAACAACAGCACCAACATAAATTGACAATGCTAACTTTATACTAACTAGCTGCTTGGGATACGTATTAATACCGACTAAGATAAACCCAGTAAGTAACGAGGCCAATAGAGGGAACTCCCAGGGCGAGTACGAACCGACAAGTGGTTTTACGCAACGCGTTATTATTTGATGGTTGGGAATAGGAATAATAAAAGCATTTTAATTTGGGGTTACCTCTGTGTTTAGTAATGAGTAATCCGTATGGTGAGTTGATTGGGGATGTTCGTAGGTTCCTCGAGCTCCTTAGTGGGGAGTTGGGTAGGGACATCACTAATTATATAAATAATGTTATTAGGGCGCCTTCCCACTACGGCTACCTGGCAATACCCGTACATAGTCTGGTTAGGGAGTATGCCAACCTTGGGGATATAATCAACAGGGTGCCCAGGCCCAGGTTGATAGGTGGTGTTGTTCTTGTCAATGGTTACTTAAATATTGATATTAATATCAATGAGTATGCAGGTATTGTGTTGAGGGCTGTGAATGGGCTTGGCGATAGGTATGGCATAAGTGATAGGTGCGTCAGGGCTAACTACATCATAGAGCACACGAGTGCGAACCCAGCTAAGCCTATGCACATTGGTCATGGTAGGAATGCCGTGCTTGGTGACTCGTTGGCTAGGTTGTTACGTTTTTGTGGTTCCTCAGTTAGGGTTCACTTCTACGTTAATGATTGCGGTGATCAAATGCCGTACGTCGGTATTGGCTACCACGTGATCAGGGACCTGGTACTTAGTAGGGTTAAGAGTGGGGCGAAGCCCGATGATGTAATCGGCATTATATACTCAATAACCTATGCCGTGAGTGAGATTAAGAGATTGAGTAAGCAAATTGAGCAATTGAGTGGTGAGGGTAGGTATGATGAGGCGAATAAATTGATAGGGGAGAGGGATGAGTGGGTCTCGGTCATTAATAACTTCCTGGAGAGGGATAAAGGAGCTTACGGAAAATCTCGTTAAGGGCTTGGGTAAGTTTGAGGACCTGCCGTCAATGGTTAAGCAGTGGTCAAGGGCTTACGAGGAGGGCGATGAGTACGTTAGGAAGGTCATTAGGGAGGCTGTGGACCTCGTACTTAGGGGATTTAGGGAAACCCTGGATAGGCTAGGCATATCATTTGACTCTTGGGATTTTGAGAGCGAGGTGGCTGTCGATAATGGTGGTGTATCCAGGGTAATAAATGAACTATTGAGGAAGGCTCCTCAATATATCGAGAGGGACAACGGAGCCCTGGTCTTTAGGGCCGATAAGTATGCCCAAGACCTAAGGCTTTGGGATGAGCTTGAGCTACCTAGGTACATACCAAAGGCCACATTAATTAGGAGCGATGGTACAAGCCTCTACCTAACCAGGGACATAGCCTACGCACTGTGGTACTGGGACAACTATAAGTTCGATGCCCTAATAAGGGTGATAGGTTCGGAGCAAGCGCACCCACAGGCCCAGCTTAGGTTGGCGCTATATGCTATGGGGTATCAGGAGTTGGCTAGGAAAATCGTCCATTACTCATACGAGATGGTTAATCTGGCTGGTATGAAGATGAGCGGTAGGAGGGGGGTCTACGTAACTCTCGATGAATTACTAAATGAGGCTAAGTCCAGGGTTATGGATATTGTTAAGGGTAGGTTTGGGCAAGGCGAGGCTGATAGGGTGGCTGAGGCTGTGGCTGTCGGTGCTATTAGGTATTCATTCCTCTCAGTAAACCCGAACAAGCCCCTAACCTTCTCGTGGGATAAGGTCCTGAACCTAAAGCAGAATAGTGGTCCCTTCATACAGTACACATACGTGAGGGCTAACAGCATACTTGAAAAGGCGGGAAGTGTTCCAGCACTAAATCAGATACCGAGTAACATAGCGAATGAGGAGAAGGAGCTAATATTGATGCTTGGTGAGTACCCTGAGGTAATCGCCAGGTCAGCCCAGGACCTGAGGCTTGAGTACGTGATTGACTATATCAATAAATTGTCGCTACTATTCAATAGTTATTATGAGAAGTACTCCGTACTTAATTCAGAACCTGGTATTAGGGAGTTTAGGTTGAACATTGTTAGTGCCGTCAAGACTGTGCTTGGCAATGCCATGGATATCCTCGGCATACCAAGGCTCAGCCACATGTGAAACCATTACCTGGACACGTATATCCTAACAACAGCCCTATGCCAAAGCCTAGAATTAACACCAAGCCTCCTACCACTAATGGCATCAACACCCGTAACAGCCTTCTCAGCAATCTCACTATGTATTGCTCTAGCTAGGTCGAGCACGGTTGCGTCCTTCGGGAGCAGTAATACGTCGGGTAGCACGTTGCCTTCCGTATCAGTAAACCTCCTCTCATCAGCCACTGGGTAGACGGCGATCATGCCTAACACGTCGAATACCGCCGTATTTAATGCCTTCATGATACCAGTACCACCCCACCTATGCATGAAATCCTTAATCTTCTCGAGTGCGTCCTTCTGAGCCTTCGATAAGTTGCTAGAGATTATTTCGAAATCGTCATCTCCAGGTATGTACTTAACCAGGTTGGCCTTTGACGCCCTCCTTAGGGCTAGTTCGTAATCAGCACTCGTTGGGATTATTTTGTACCTATTACCGACCTCCTTAACAACCCTCTTATAATTATCCTCAGCCTCAGGTATATCCATCTTATTAGCAGCAATCACCATGGGCTTACTTAACTCCCTAAGCATTGATACGAATCCCTTGATGTCATCACCGCTCCACTTACCGAGGGGCTTCTTGTCGAGGTCCAGCTTGACCAGGGCATCGTTTATCTGCGCCTGCGTTATACCGAGTCCACTAAACCTATCGTACAGTGTGTCGAGGAGGGGCTTCTTTGCGTAGTCAACAAGCCTAACGAGCTTATCCCAATCCTTAGTCAACATCTGGACCATCCACATGACAACCTCATTAGTAAGAAACTCTATATCGGTTAATGGATCGTGGGAACCAGGCTTGATTAACCTACCCTCCTCATCCGTCGCA
>LOCH01000127.1 GCA_001516765.1 Vulcanisaeta sp. MG_3
AGTGAGTATGCCCAGGGGAAGAGGAGGACAATTTTCTGCCCAGGTTGTGGCAATGGTATAATACTTGGGTACTTCGTTAGGGCTATTGACGAGTTGAAGAGGGAGGGTAAATTTGACGACTCCAGACTATACATAGTAACTGGGATTGGTTGTTCGGGAAATACCCCAATCCCGCTTAAGTACAATATTGTGCGTGCACTACATGGTAGGGCTCTCTCGGTGGCCACTGGGATAAAGCTCGTAAGACCTGACGCTGAGGTAGTGGTATTTGCGGGGGATGGTGATCTACTATCAATAGGTGGTAATCACTTCATACACACGATAAGGAGGAATGTTGGTGTAAAGGTCATACTAATCAACAACATGCTCTACGGAATGACCGGTGGGCAGGTGGCACCAACAACGCCCATAAACGCCATAACCCACACAACACCCTACGGAAACCCAGAACCACCACTAGACGATTGCAAACTAGCCGTTTCCCTAGGTGCGACCTATGTTCCCAGGTGGACTGTTGCCCTGGCTAAGCAATGCATTCATCAATCAAGGAATTACTGCTCCACAAAGGCTTCGGACTGCTGGAATGCCTCTCCCAATGTCCCGTCTATCAGGGCAGGTACGTCATCGGTGTCGATAGGCCATCGAAGATAATGGATTACTACCTAAGAATAACCGAGACATCAAGCGAGCCCAGGTACGGCGAGAAAATAACAATAGGCAAATTCGCCGACTACGAAAAACCAACGTATGAGGAAATCGTTTGGAGCATGATAAGTAAGGTTGGGAGGGTGATGCATGGTGAGGGCTAAGGCGAGGGTCGTGAAGATAGATGTTGATAAATACCTGTGCAAGGGGTGCTACATATGTGTTGATAAATGCCCAACAAAGGTCTTCGAGGCATCCAACGTAATTGGTGATTACGGAGCCTTCCTACCCGAGGCAAGGCACATAGAGAAATGCATCGATTGTGGAATATGCGAACTATACTGCCCAGACTACGCAATAACCATTGTGAGGGGTGATGGGGAGTGAGGCTTGAGGTGCGATTCGCAGGGTTTGGAGGGCAGGGCGTGATTACGGCAGGAAGGTTACTGGCATTAATTGTCATTGAGTCGGACCCAAGCATGTACGTGATCTACAGCCCATCCTACGGCTTCCAAACCAGGGGAGGTGATGCGATTTCCGACGTCATAATAAGCGATGAGGAGATTGACTACCCAAAGGCCAGGGCTCTAGACCTAGCCCTTATCCTGAGTCAGCAGGCCTATAATAAGTACTGTAAATACGTTAAGGATGATGGCACATTAATAATTGATAAGTACGTGAATAAACAAAACAACTGCCAGGGTAAGAGGCATTACGAGCTTGACATCCTAGCTAACGCTAGGAAGCTAGGTGGGGATGTGTACTCATCAATGATAGCCCTTGGCTCAGCAATAGCACTACTAAGTACGAATTCGTTATTGAGGGATAAATTAACAATTGATATAGCAAAACACGTAGTGATCAATTACTTCAGAGAATCCCTAATAGGAAGGAAAATCAACATAGAGGATGTGATAAACAAAAACATAAGCGCATTAAATTTGGGTTATGACTTTATAATGAGTATGAATAAATAATTTTAATTTAAATAAATATATTACATACCTAATATTCTTCGTAGTTCCTTCTTATCTATCTTACCCGTACTTGTTAAGGGTATATTGCTAGTAAACACGATGTCATCGGGTATCCACCACTTTGGTATTCTTCCTGAAGCCACCTCCCTATTTAACGCATCATATATCATTTCCTTAGTTAGGTTGTAACCCTCCCTAGGCTTAACTACTGCTATAGGCCTCTCACCCCATTTTTCATGTGGCTTACCAATTACAGCTACAAGCTCAACCCCAGGTATGTTCGATATTATTGACTCGAGTATACTTGTTGGTATTCGCTCACCACCGCTCTTAATAACATCCTTCAACCTATCAAATACTCTTAATCCACCGTCGCTAGTGACCATACCGACATCACCCGTCCTGAACCAACTACCGACATAGCTCTCCTTGGTCTTATCAGGGTCTTTGTAGTACTCATACGGTAACCAGGGTGCCCTTATCCAAACTTCACCCACTTGGTTGGGTCCAACATCCTTACCAGTACTTGGTTCAACAATCCTTATTTCAACAAAGGGAACAGGGTGTGTCGTTAATCGTAGATAGTCAAGGTATTCATCTACTGTATTGTACTTACTGGGGGCGATTGATATTGATGTTGCAAGCATATCTGTACCTCCATATATTGATGAGAACCTAATGCCCAATTCATGCATTCTTTTAGCAAGACCGCTACTTATGGGCATGCCGCCAACTAGGGCCTTTAGGTTCCTTAATATACCTAGTTTGCCCAGTTTCTCTGCCGCTTCTATTAACATGTAGACCATGGTGGGTACAGCATTTATCCAGGTGACCTTCTCCCTCTCAATCAATGTCAATACATTGTCTGAGGTGAACCTACCCATCAATACGTATTTATTGCATAGATACGGTGCATGTATAAAACTACCCCAGGAGTGGATGTGATAAAATGGTATCAATGGCATTATAACATCGCCTTGATGTAAACTAGCTGGTGTGTTGTAAAGACCAAGTTGATACACTATTGCTAATGCACCGTGGATTATTTTCTCGTGTGCATATCTGACGGCCTTCGGAAGCCCTGTTGTGCCGGAAGTAAATAATATCGAGAAGTAATCATTACCTGAAACCTCAACCTCAGGTTCCTTAGACTCCCTATTCTTAACTAAGTCATCATAGCAATACCTAGCGTTGCATGTCGATCCTAAACTCACGGTCTTATCCTTACTTACTAATTTACTTAATGCGGCAAAATCCTCCGAGTAAAATAACCACTCCACCTCAGCGACTTTAATCGTATACGCTATTTGATCCGGCGGTAACCTTATATTGACCGGATATACTACGGCACCGATCATTGCTGCTGCGTAGTGTATTTCGAACATTGGTAAGGTATTCCAGTCTGCAACGCCTATTACCGTCCCTTTACGTATGCCCAACGATAACAATGAATTGGCTAATGAAATGACGCGCCTATACACATCGCCATAACCAAGCTCACCCTTTCCCCAAACAACCTCAACATCTGGGCATAATGTAGCGGCCCTTCTTATTACATGGTGGACTGTAAAACCTAGTTCATTAGGCATATGATACCACCTCTTCCTTAAGATCCACAATTTTCTTACCAAGGCCTAAGGAACCAACCCTATAACCACCCCTCAAGTACCTATCCAGGTATAACCTAGCAATTACTGCGTATCTCTCCAGGCTAAGCTTATCAGCCATGTCTGTCAATACGATCACTGATATCGCATGCCCAAGTGTAGTTAGGATA
>LOCH01000128.1 GCA_001516765.1 Vulcanisaeta sp. MG_3
TGAGGCTTGGCGGTAAAAGGGAGCCAAGCGTGGGCCTGATAAACCAAGTGCTTGCCAGGTTTAATGCGGACGCTATTGTTGATTATGAATCACCCGTGGAGCTCGGTGTTGGATATGGCATGAGCGCAGCACTAACGTTAGGCACCGCAGTCGGTGCTGCGGCATTACTCGGTAAGTCAATGATTGAGGCGGCCAAGGTGGCGCATGTCGTTGAGGTTGATAATAGGACTGGGCTGGGCGACGTTATCGCCGAGTACTACGGCGGCGGCATCGAGGTTAGGGTTAGGCCTGGACCACCTGGTGTTGGGCTTATTGATAGGGTTCCATACCCTGAGGACTTGGTTGTCCTAACGGTTGATTTGGGTAGGGGCTCGACCCCGACGATGCTTAGGGAATTGGCAAATAAACTTAATGAAATTGGCCCTAGGTATATCGAGAAAATCATTAACGAACCAACATACGAGAACTTCGTAAGCCTGAGTAGGGAGTTCTCGAGAGAGATCGGCTTCCTAACCCAGGGACATTGAGGGTAGGCTAAGCCCCTGCGCTCGCTATGCGGATACCTACTACGTTAAGAAGGGCGTCTTGGTAATACTAACGCATGAGGATGAGGAGGAGCAATTAACGCAGTGCCTCGGCGAGGTCGGCACTGCGGTTAGGAGGTTCATGATCTCTAACGAGGGTTTAAAGATCGTGCTTAGAGACCGATGATCAGGTTTTGATACCATGAGCCCTCCTAAACTCGAGCGAGTGCTTACCCAACTCATTAATCACGAAATCCCTATTCCTACGCAGCAACTCATTAACAATGCTTATGTACCTAGCAGCCCTGACGGCGTCTGGGTCAACCTCAATCAACTCCCTACCGTCAACGAGCACGAAATGCCTCTTGTTCAACCTCTCGCCAAGTATGTACTCAGCCTCATTCAAAGCCGCCTGGAGGGCTAAACAGTGGGGCGAGCCATCTACCGTGACGACCCAAACCTCTTTAGGCCCTGAACTCCTTATAATGCTGGCAATCTTCCCGTAATGCATCGCGGGCTCGCGTTCGGGGCATGCGAAAATAACAGTACCCTCATTGCTTATTTTCTCGAAGAGTTCGCGATTTATGTATGGGAGGCAGGCGGACACTATGACTAACCTATCCGTGTTTAAAATCGGCGACTTAACCCAGGTGCTCAACACCCAGGGGTGGGTTAGTGAGTATTGACACGTCACTGGGCACCACCCGTGGTTTCGAGTTTCCTTATTTGCTCCATAACAAGCATCATTGGGCAATAACCACCGCACATCGTGCATGCCCTAACCTTCGGCACACCAAATTGGGTGTACACCCTGTAGGCGTTTTCTGGGTCTATGAGCTTGGGTATCAACCTGTCCCACATTAGCTTGCCCCTATACGTACTAACCTCATCATCCCACCTCCTCGCCTTTCTACCCAACTTCACAATATCGGCTATGTGGGCTGCTATCCTGAAGGCTATGGCGCCCTCCTCAACCTGCCTAACATTCGGTAGGCCCAGGTGCTCGGCAGGTGTTATGTAGCATAGCAGGTCAGCACCGGCAGCGCCGGCGAGTGCTGCGCCGATTGCGCCCGCTATGTGGTCGTATGGGGCGGCCACGTCGGTAGGCAACGGCCCTAGAACATAATACGGAACACCCCCTGTCAACTTCTTCATGAGCTTTACATCCCACACAACCTCGTTAAGCGGCACATGCCCAGGGCCCTCAACCATGACCTGGACACCAGCCCTCAATGCACGCTTAACGAGTCTAGCGGCCTCTATTAACTCGGCAATATGTAACTCATCATGACTGTCGCGGTGGCGCCCGGCCTCAGCGCATCCCCTATCGATATGACGGCATCGTACTCCTTAAATAGTTCTAGAACATAATCCCACCTGGCGTACAGCGGGTTCTCGGCGTTATTGTGCAGCATCCAGCCGATCATCATGTCGCCGCCCCTCGACACGATCGGTATAACCCTATTGCTCCTTAGGGCCTTTAGGGCTAAATCCCTCGTGATTGCCGCGTGTAGTGTCATGAAGGACACGCCATCCTTCAAATGCCTCTCTATCGTATTGAATAAGTCATCCTCAGTGAAGTAGGTGCCACCACCCCTCCTCTTAAACGCGTCTATGAAGGCTTGGTAAACGGGTACCGTGCCCACGGGTATCCTCGACTCCCTAATAACTGCCCCACGGATTTCATCAAGGTCCCCGCCTGTTGATAGGTCCATCAACGTGTCGCCCCACTTATTCGCGACCTTAACCTTCTCCAACTCCATAGCTAAGTTAAGGACCTCACTCGATGTGCCAATATTGATATTAATCTTAGTAGTTAATCCAAGCCCGACACCAGCCACCTTATCAGGCTCTTTAATGGATCTAATGATTATTACACGACCAGTGGCAATCCTGCGTATTAACTTATTAACATCAACACCCTCACGCCTAACGATAAGCTTGACCTCATCAGTAACCCTACCCTCCCTAGCTTCCTCAATCATGGTTTTAGCCATTGATAACACATTTATTATTTTATTATTTAAGCTTTATTATGAGACAATGAGAATTCTTAATAAAGGGAGTTGGTGTAATTATGATTAAGATGCGGGAGTTATTACGGTTGATAGATGAGGAGAGTAGAAAAAGGGGAATCAGCCCTGAGCTCTTCCTAGCCGATTTACTCGCACAGGGCTCGGACCCTAAGGAGAGGGTTGGCGTTTACTTAAGGCTGTATGAGGAACTTCTAAGGGAGTCCGAGGAAGAGTATGCGAAGGGCGATTTGGTGCAGGCCAGCGAGAAGCTGTGGGATTCCGTTGTTTCGCTACTTAACGCAATAGCGGAGACTAGGGGTTGGGAGCACCACAGCCATAGGGATTATGACATAATAATCGAAAACCTCTTCAGGGAGACCGGCGATAAGGAGTTGGTGCTATACTTCGGTATGGCCGAGAGGTTACATGCCAATTTCTACCATAACTTCATGAGTAAGGAGACCTTCGAGCTTCATAGAGATTACGTGCTTAAACTAATCAATAAGTTGAGGGGGTTCATAAAGTACTAGCTATTAAACGTTTAATAAGGAATAATCAATCCACCACAAACCCCTAGGTTAATGTCGGTTAGCCAGTCCTTTGAGTACCTAGAGAGGCTCAGGGACTTCTTCTACGGCATGCTCGAGCT
>LOCH01000129.1:0-2031 GCA_001516765.1 Vulcanisaeta sp. MG_3
ATACGCATTCTCAATAGGTAATATTGGTAGCCTTGTTGGTAACGAACTCGCTAAAAATGCCGACGTTATATTGGCCGTGGGGGTTACATTTAGTGATGAGACCACAAGCTCCTATAGACCCGGTGTAACATTAAATATACCCCCCACGAAACTCATACAAGTAGATATTGATCCCCATGAGATAGGAAAGAACTACCCAGTCGAGGTAGGTATTGTGGCTGATGCGAAAGCTGCCTTAGAGGAACTATATAAGGTCCTTGTGCAATTAGGCAAAAAGAGGGAAAATACTGCATGGCATCAAAGAATGAGGGAGTTAAAGAGTGAGTTCATACGACAGATCGAGGACTTAAGGACGAAGGCTCCTATGGGAATACCCAATATTGTTAAATTAACCCGTGAAATATTACCTAAGGATGCGATCATAACCCTGAGCGCTGGTTTGCCTCAGGAAATATTCTCGCAACAATGGATAGCATATTATCCACTAACTTTCATAAGTTCTGGAGGTTTTTCAACAATGGGCTTCGCGTTACCGGCAGCCATTGGTGCCAAGTTAGCTAGGCCTGATAAGGTAGTGGCTGCAGTAGAGGGTGATGGGTCGTTCCTCATGAATAATGTTGAGTTATCAACCTCAGTACAAATGGATATACCGATCATTGTAATAATCTTAAATAATTTTGGGTGGGTTTCAATAAGGGATCTCCAAATTAGACGCTATGCTGAAAGGATATATGGAACCGTGTTTTTAAAGGGTAAGGAACGTTATGTAATAGACTTTGAGAAAATAGTACGTGCGTATGGTGCTGAGTATCTAAGGGTGGAAGATCCAACATCGTATCAAGACGCGTTAAGAAAGGCCCTTAAGAATAATGTTACTACCGTAATAGAAGTTCTCGTGGAGACAAAGTTCCCATATAGTGGTACAATAGCATACGGCTATTGGGATATACCATCACCTTACGTACATGATTAGCAAAGAAAATTTAAACTAAGTGAATTTTGTATTGCTCAGTATGGCTAAGGAAACTATTAATTTAGGGGTAATAGGCGTGGGAGGTATTGGAAGAGTTCATGCATATAATGTTGCCTTTAAGGTAAAAAACGCTCAATTGATGGCCATAGCTGATGTAAATCGTGACGCTGCCCTTAATTTTGTTAAGGAGTATAAACTTAACAATGTGGTTATATATGATGATTATCGTAAGTTGTTAGAGAATGGGAATATTGACGGTGTAGTAATAGCAACACCAACATTTACTAAAAAGGATATAGTAATAGCTGCAGCGGATGCAGGTAAGCATATATTTGTCGAGAAGCCGTTAGCCCTTAACCTTAATGATGCTGATGAGATGGTAAGGCATGTTGAGAAACAGAGAGTTAAGGTGCTAGTTGGTTATCAGAGGAGGTATGATAGGGCTTATGCTTTGGCTAGGGAGGCGATTTCACAGGGTAAAATAGGCGCAGTATTAATTATAAAGTCGTGGACCAGAGACCCACCACCAATGCCCCAGGGTTGGGCTGCTGATCCTAAATTAAGTGGTGGCCGCTTAGTTGATAGCTTAACGCATGACTTCGATGCAATTAGGTATCTAACGGGCCTTGAGGTATCTACAGTATACGCCGAGGGCTCTACCCTTATGTACGATAAATTTAAGGAATTAGGTGATTACGACCATATACTAGTTTTACTGAGAATGGCCAATGACGCGCTTGGTTTAGTGGAGTATTCAGGATATACGCCATATGGTTATGATACTGGTGTTGAGATTCACGGTTCTAAAGGCAAAATAATAATTGGTATGGGTTTAAGATCATCCTTAATAGTTATACAAGGTGCTAATTACGTGTATGATACGCCAACGAATTGGGTCGAGAGGTATGAGGATGCTTATTTAAATGAGTTACTAGATTTTGTTGATTCAATATTAAATGATAGAGAGCCTAGGTGTACCATATACGATGGTCGTAAGGCACTTGAGGTGGCTTTAGCGGCGTGGAAATCAATCGGGGAAAAGAGACCCGTCAATTTAC
>LOCH01000129.1:2516-7145 GCA_001516765.1 Vulcanisaeta sp. MG_3
AAGATAATACGTGCCTTATATGAAAGCAATTATAAGGGCTATTTAATGCTTGAAATAGAGGCTCTAAGCGGTGATCCATTTAATGAGGTTATGCAGGGCTATACTATAATAAGGTCTATTTTAGATAAAGTAGCGGGGGCGTATAATGAGGGGGTGGAATTAAAATTGAACAATATAATAGATAATATATATTATGAAGTAGTGAGGTTACGCAAGAATATAGATGAAATTGACATATATGGTTATTTAAAAAGTAGAAAGAAACCATCACGTAAAAGGTTGTATCAAAGAGGTGCGTTAATACTTGCTGCGGATCATACGGCAAGGATGAATACTGAGGTTGGTAATAATCCATACGCGTTATTAAACCGTAAGGAGTTATTATCAAGAATAGTTAGGTTATTAATGACCGAATACGTGGATGGAGTATTAGTTATTCCAGACGTACTTGATGAAATATTGATGGCTAATTACATACTTAAGGAGAGATTTGGAATTTCATTGATTGATGATAAGTTCATAATTGCGTCGATTAATCGGGGTGGTTTAAAGGGTTCGGTTTTCGAACTTGACGATAAAGTGACTGCGTACACTCCTGAGGATGTGAAAAGACTAGGTCTTGATGCGACTAAGGTTCTTCTTCAACTTGATAAAGATAATTATTACACATCCAATACGCTCACTTATATAACTGAAGTTGCTAGAAAGACTTTGGATTTAGATATTCCATTATTTATAGAGGTATTTCCAGTTAAAAGGGTTAATAATGAGTATAAATTTACGGGAGATCCTTACGAGCTTGCCTCAGCAATAAATGTAGCCGCTGCGCTTGGATATTCAAGTGTTAATAAGCTCCTTAAGGTTCCCTATGTTCATGATTTTAAAATAGTTGCAGAATCAACAACATTACCCATCTACTTACTGGGGGGCGGGTCTGGTAAGGCTAAGGATTTTGTGCATCAATTAAATGAGGCAATGAATGCAGGTGATAATGTGGTTGGCGCCATAATTGGTAGAAACATACTATTCCCCATAGATATTAATCCAATAGAGGCAGTAAAGTTAATAAAAAATAGCATATAGTGTATTGTTAGTAACACTTAAAAACAGCGAATATATAATATTCTAATGACTCTATTAATTACGGAAAATATTTGGAAGTCTTATGGCCCAGTTTATTGCATTAGGAGGCGTCTCGCTAAAAATGGATTATAACGAATCAGTAGGACTTGTTGATGATAATGGAGCTTGTAAATCAACGTTTATAAAAATATTGGCTGGGTATTTAAGGCCTGATAAAGGGATTATATACTTTAATGATAAAAAAGTTAATTTTAAGTCACCAATGGATGCTAGAGAAGTAGGGTGGAGGTTGTCTACCAAGATTTAGCCCTTGTGTCCCAATTACCTGTGTATCGAAACATATTTTTAGGTTTTGAGAAAAGGAGGGGCATACTTCTTGACAAGAAGACTATGAAAAACGAGAGCAAGAGAATGCTAAAGGAATTTGGAATTGATATAGGCACCTAACCTAAAAGATACTCTCGATTTAGTTAGATTGGTTATGCGAAGGAGCATAAAAATACAAATAGGCTTCATGAGGAGGTACGATGTGACATTTCAGAAAATTAAGGAGTATGTAAGTCGCATAGGTAAAGTTCGCGTGTTGAAGTTGATAACAAGAGATTTGGGTTCAGGTTCAGTCGGTATTGGCATGCTTTATCCAGGCTCTATACTTTATGATCTAACCATTCATGATCTTGATCTAGTGGTTTGGTACGTAGGATTTCCTCCTAAACGCCTTCACGCATTTGGTGATGCATTAGTTATTAAGGAGTATAAAGGTGCTGGAGACTTCGATACTGTTTTAATCAACATTAAGTATGATGACGCATTAGTTAATATAGAAAATACCAGGTACTTTACCCGGCTTTCCTTATAACGAGACGCTAGGTTATGTTGGTCAATATGATTATGACGCTGGTGTTGGTGCGGCTCAGTACATGATTCAATGGTATGAAGAAACTTATGGAAAACCACCTACAAACATTGTTATTTTCAACCATGAACCTGGACTTCTTGGATTAACTCTCAGAATTGAGGGAATCGAAAACACGTTTAACGCTTCCGGTATTAACGCCACAATTAATGTTGTACCAATATCGCTTAACTACGCTGAATCGTTATCAATAATAGAGTCGTATCTTGAGGCACATCCAAATACGCAGTTAATAGTCACATTAGGACCCGCTGGAACCGATCCTGCCGTTGCCGCTGTAAAGGATCTTAATTTACAAGGGAAGGTTTATATAATGGCTTTCGATATCGATAACGTAACAATTCAGGGTATAGAGAACGGTATATTAATAGGTACTGTTGATCAGCAACCATTTGCCCAAGGCTTTATACCTGTGGTAGAGATGTACTTATACTTATGCTATGGCATAGTACCTCCGTACAATATTACTACTGGTCCATTCATACTAAATAAGCAAACAATATACCTATACCAATACCAACTACAGGCCGTTAGTGAATTAAGCCCATATCTGAAGGCAATTACGGGATAATCTTATCAACAAATGAGTAAGATTTAAAATTTACATTTATTTTCTTAGCACGATGTTGTTTAAGGATAGGAAGGAGTATAATAAGTTGATTCATGTCTTTGATTATGGTGGTTTTCCATGTATAATTTAAAGGCTACCGAGGCTCTAGATATTGTTTTTAATGCTAAGAAGGTTGAAAGGCTTATTTCCCGTTGAAAGGTTCGGTTATTGTTAACGGTGAGAATTTGAACGAGAAGGATATGGCTTATGTGCCTATTGATACGGAGGTTTCCCTAAGGGTTAATAAGGATTCTGTGGTTTATATAGCCGAGGCACCTGCTCAAACGAAGTATGAATTTTATGTTAAGAGACTTAAGGATGCGGAGTCGTACTTTATTAATCAACCAGGTTATAGGAGAACTGTAGTGGTGATGATTGGTGAAGGTGATAAGGCTGAACGTTTTATAGCCGGTTATGTAGAGGGTTTAAAGGGTGAGTGGACCAGTTATCCACCGCATAGGCATGATGATAAACCGGAGGCATACATATTTTACGGTATCGACCCAGGCTTTGGAGTTCAATTAATCATTGATGAGAATGATGAGAGGGCGTATGTGGTTCATGACTACGACGTTGTACTTATACCAAGAGGCTACCATCCAAACTTTAGCACAACCCTAACGGGAATTAATTATGCATGGATAATCGCAGCACCGCCAGATAGGCGAAACCTAACTGTGGATGTTCATCCAGCATATAAAGATCTGCCATTAGGTAGATCTCATTTAAAGATAAAATAAAAGTAAATACTGCGACTTAATGATTGATGAACCTCCATGTAACTGAATGACGATGAAGTGGTCCTAGGCTGAAACTTAAAATTGGTACACCAATAAAAAGTCTCAAGCTTAGTGCCTTTTGGTGATTGTGCTCGTCACAGTGTACCCTGCTAGTAAGCCCCAACAGCAATGCAGTGGCTAATCCGTCTATCGGGCCTTAAGTCTCGATTATCGTGGCTGTATTAATGATTAAGCTAACAACGATTAGCGAGGTGTACAGCATAAAGTCTCCATTCACAGCCTACCCTCCATTTCCTTTTGTAGGCATAAGCCAGTGGTATTGTTGGACCTAGTACTATAGATGCCGTGAATATGGTTGTGCCATCGAGGTTAATAGGTAGCGGGTGCAGGCTTGGGCTGGCTTTGCAGTAACTGCTAGGTACATGACCGCCAATAGTATGACAATCACGCCCAGTGAGTACCGGCTAGCCTTTGGCTTGCCCCGGTGAGCATTGGGTTGGACTATCGCGGTTAGGTTCACATGATTTTGCTGTAGCCAACAATGAGCGGTGATTTTAAGCCGAGTGTTCGATTGAAGATTAATGGATCACCAATATAGGATTGCTATGGCTAGGTAGGTGGTTAATGCAAACGATGCCGTTAATGGGATTGCACGTGCTATGATGAATCGCGCCCAACCCATCACCTAATTTTTAATTGATGCTTCAAAAACGCATCTTGGTACGGTTTGGATATAAGGGTGTTTTTGTGGAGATTATGGATTATCCTCGATGTGCTGAAAAAGGTAATTGCTAAGAGATTTGGCATCGCCGGAGACATTTACTCAGATAAAACAGCCAACAAATTAACGTTCTATTGTGAAAACGCCATTCAACTACTCAGGCGTGTCGTCAAGTACATGCACCACTCACTCTGATGCCTAAGGGCCGAGATGTTTTTGGCACTTTACGACAAGAAAAATAAGCCATAAAGAATTCGAGAAGTTTCACGACGTGACAACGTACAATCGAGGAGAATCAGACGTCAAGAGGAATCACGCATTGGAAGCCCTCACCAAGGCGGTCCCACAAACCCACACCCACGGGATAAAATAAACTACGTCACGCTTTAAACCATTCGAAGGCGATGTAATGCATCTTGCCATCAGCATCGCTCTGCGTAGCTAAAACAAACCTCTTATTGACTGAGTGACTTAACCTGGCAGCCCTCGTTATATCAAGCGCAGTAACAGCCCTCCTAGGTTCTATAAAGTGGAGAAGTATAGGTGCGTGGTCTATTCC
>LOCH01000129.1:7587-10678 GCA_001516765.1 Vulcanisaeta sp. MG_3
CTATCCCTCCTACACACCAACCTACCACACCTGGCACAGTGACCCACAGCCAACCTCTCGCGGCAAACCTGGCACAACGTGCTTAAGCAAACCCTGCATATACCCAGTGATGCCTCGAAATCCCTAGCACACACTAACCTACCGCAAATACGGCATCTGGCAATTGCAGGCTCCTCCTCACAAACCTCACAGAGTGCCCCATCCACCTTAGGTGATTGTATGTTTGCCATATTAAAGGATTTAAGTATATGGTATTAATTACGTAATAATCACACAACACTAATCACACACTTGGTGTTATTTTACCTAAATAGGTGCAACTAAGGATTTATTAAGTAACATAACCTGCTGTTTGGGTTGTTTATGATTAATATAACGAATATTGTGGTTGGCGGTGGTACCGTTAGTTTATCGATTAAGGGTCACGATTATGTTAGGGGTGATAGGGAATTCACGGACATAGGTAAACCCCTTATATTTTGGAACATCACCTATAGATGCAATCTAAGGTGTGTGCATTGTTACATAAATGCAATACAGGGCTTGTCCAGGGATGAGTTGAGCACGGAGGAGGCGTTGAGGGTTGTTGAGGATGCGCATGAACTTAGGACGCCATTGCTCATCATAAGCGGTGGCGAGCCGTTAGTTAGGGAGGACATTGTTGAGATTATGAAGAGGGCTGGTGAGTATGGCATCAAGGTATCCCTAAGTACGAATGGTACGTTAATAACCAGGGATTGGGCTGCTAAACTTAAGGAATTGAATGTACAATACGTCGGCATCAGCATTGACTCACCCATACCAGTGATCCACGATAAGATAAGGGGTGTTCCTGGTGCTTGGGACTTGGCCATTAGGGGTATTAGGAATGTTATGGAGGCTGGGATACCCGTTGGCATTAGAACCACGGTTACCAAGTTAAACATAGACCATGCACAGGAGGTTGTTGAGCTGGCCCATAAACTAGGAATATCTAGGGTTGCCTTTTACCACCTGGTGCCCAGTGGTAGGGGTAGGGGCATCATCAACCTAATACCAACACCCGACCAATTATTCAGGTTCCTCGCAAAACTTATTGATGTGGCTAAGAAGTATCCCGATGTTGAGATCCTCACAGTAGATAATCCAGCAGATGGTGTTGTGGCAGCTTTATTAGCGAGTAATGATGAGGATGAGTTCATGAGAAAGCTTAGGCTTGTTAGTAGAATGGGTGCCTGTAGTGCTGGTAGGAAGGTTATGTCAATATACCCGAATGGTGATGTCTACCCATGCCAATTCTTCAATGATAAACCAATGGGTAACGTCAGGAGGGAGAGGCTTACGGAGATTTGGTTAAGGCCTAAGCTAAATAACGAACTTGTGATTAGGCTTAGGAATAGGGATTATGGTGCGTCACAATGCATGAGGTGCCCATACCTAAGGTACTGCGGTGGATGTAGGGTCAGGGCTGGGGTGCTTAACGGAGATGCGTGGTCCATGGATCCACTGTGCACAATGAAATCGTTGGTAAACCTATGGAGACTTGGTGAGGTTAACCTAAGCCCCTGGCAGGTTAGGATAGCTAAGGATTTCGAGTCTGCCGTGCTTAATGCAAATTATTAATTTAAGCAACACAATAAAGGTAAAAACCGGCTTACCTACCCGTAATTTGGGAAAATGGTTAATTTGTTGATAAAGGTTCTTGGAGGCGGTGGTGAGGTTGGTAGGATGGCGGTGTTCGTTAAGGATGCGACTATGGATAAAGGGTTCCTATTCGATTATGGAGTTAACTTTGATGAGAACGATAGGCCAGTCATGCCGGGTCACGTGAGGCCTAGGGATCTTGCTGCCGTTTTCCTGAGCCACTCGCACCTTGATCATTGCGGCGCTTTGCCAAGCCTATACGTTAGTTCGCCGCCCCCTGTCTACGCAACACCATTAACACTTGAGTTGGCTGATATAATGTTTAAGGATGCCATCAAGTTAAGTGGTTATTACCTGCCGTATGAGGATGAGGAGATAAAGGCTGTGCTTGATCACGCAATACCAGTTACCTATGGTGAGGATATAGATGTGGCAAATGACGTTAGGGCATACTTCGTTAATGCGGGTCATGTACCAGGTAGTATGATAACGATTTTGGAGATTAATGGTGCCAGGGTGCTGTTCACGGGTGATTTCAATTTAGCACAAACAAACCTATTGCGCGGTGCCGATCTGGGAAGCATACCTAGGGATGTTGATGTTGTAATTATGGAGGGTACCTACGTAATGAACACACACCCACCTAGGGAGGAGGTTGAGAGGGATTTCATTAAAGTCATTAGGGAGACAATCGAAGGAGGCGGTTCTGTATTGATACCAGTGTTCACAATAGGTAGAGCCCAGGAAATATTGATTACACTTTACAAAAACGGCGTTGATTACCCCATCATAATAGATGGACTAGCCAGACTGGCGAATCAGGTGGTAGCTAGATACCCGCATTACTTGGCTAATCCGGAGCTTTATATGAAGGCTGTGGAGAACAGCCTTGAAATTGCTGCGGATTACCAAAGACGCTCCCTAACGAAGGAGCCAGTCATAATAATATCACCTGCAGGTATGCTTAAGGGCGGGGCCGCAGTCTATTACCTAAAGAGGTTAGGTAAGGATCGTAAGAATGCCGTAATATTACCGAGCTATCAAGCACCAGACACGCCTGGTTTTGAGTTATTGACTAGGGGCAGGACATTCGTTGATAAGAGCGAGGTGGTTCTTGAGGCTAAACTTTATTGGTTTGATTTCAGCTCCCACAGTGGTAGGGCTGAGCTTGAGGCATTCATCAGACACTTTAACCCGGATACCAAGATATTGCTCGTACATACGGAGGCAATAAAGGCTCTTCAGTTCCTAGATAGGTTGAGGGATAAGTACGGCATAGATAATATCCACGTACCTACAAGTGATGAGTCGATAATCGTGAACGCGCATAGATAATAACATTACGTCCGCATTTTGTTGATCACCCTGAAGTAACATGAGACCTAGTAATAACGTGCAATGATTACGATAAAAGGATTTAAAGAGCTTTGCTGGGGGCGGATATCGTTATGTCGCAGATAAAGATCGA
>LOCH01000129.1:10948-12656 GCA_001516765.1 Vulcanisaeta sp. MG_3
CTACGTTGTTAAGATGATAAAGGCGGGTAAGTTTGGGGGTAAGGGCGTGCTCATTGTTGGACCGACTGGGACGGGTAAGACTGCGCTGGCTATAGGTATTGCTAGGGAGCTTGGTTTAGACACACCGTTCATTCAGATAAGCGCTGCCGAGGTCTATAGTGTGGAGGTTAAGAAGACCGAGTTCCTAACCAGAGCCCTTAGGAGTGCGATAGGTGTTAGGATACGTGAGTGGCGTAGGGTTTATGAGGGCGTTGTTAAGGGTATTGACTATCAATTCGGTAAACACCCATATAACCCATATGTTCAGGTACCCCGGAGTGCAACCATAACCCTCGCCACGAAGGATGAGGAGAAGAGATTGAGAGTACCTGCCGAGATTGCTGAGCAACTCATTGAGTTAGGCGTTGAGGAGGGCGATGTAATTTGGATCGATGAGGAAACCGGGAGGGTCTTTATCCAGGGTAAGGGTGAGGGTGGTGAGACATACGACATATACGTTAAGAGGAAGACTGAGGTACCCAAGGGACCTGTCTATAAGGAGAAGGAGATAACCAGGTTCTTCACGCTAAATGATTTAGACATTTACCAGGCTAGGCAACAGGGTCTGTTGAGCGCCATGATATTCGGCTTTGCCACCGAGGAGAGGGAGATACCGAATGAGGTTAGGAGGGCCGTTGATGAGTTCGTGATGAAGGTCATAAATGATGGTAAGGGCGAGTTGGTACCTGGCGTCTTATTCATCGATGATGTACACATGCTCGATATCGAGACCTGGGCCTACCTAAGCAGGGCTATGGAGAGTGAGTTAAGCCCGATCATCATACTAGCCACCAATAGGGGTATAACGAAGATTAGGGGTACAGATGTTGAGTCGCCTCACGGTGTCCCGCTCGACATGCTAGATAGGCTAATCATAATCAGGACTAAGCCTTATACAGCGGATGAGGTTAGGGAGATAATAAAGATAAGAGCTAGGGAGGAGAAGGTATCACTATCTAACGATGCACTCGAGGAATTAACAAAGGTCGGTACCGAGGAAAGCCTTAGGTACGCAATACAGCTCCTAACCCCTGCGCAACTTAGGGCGCAGGAAGTTGGGCATAAGGAGGTTATGAAGGATGATGTTGAGTACGTTAAAAGGCTATTCCTCAGCGTTAAGGAGAGTGTTCAATACGTTAAGGAGTATGAGAACTACTTCCTGCGTTAAAATGAAATTCTGCGGTTGAGGAAGAGTTAAGATTAAAAGGAGAGGAAACCCTGCTGATTGGTGATATATCATGCTTAGCATGAATGATGTTGTCCAGGCGATATACACGGTCACTAGGTTGGTAACAGTCCCAATAAACATCCACGCCATAGTTTACCTGGCAGGTAGGGATTGGTCAATGCTTGAGAGGGATGGGGCACACGTTGTCTATCGCACCACCGATACCCAGGGAAATCCCGTAACCGTGAGATTAAGGGTCAGGGAGGCTGAGGCTGGCGGTTCTCGGTATTATGAAGTTTACGGTATGGAAATGCAATTCAAGTATATGGGTAAGGATTACCTTGCCGTATACCCAATCGATAACGCAGGAATCATAAAAACTAAGGTTGATGATAAGGACCTACTCGACATAGGTACTAAGGTCGGCGGTGGCGAGCCTTGCATTGCAACATTGAGGATAGGTAGTGTACCATCCGTGTGTAAGCAAATTGGTAAATTCTA
>LOCH01000130.1:0-2386 GCA_001516765.1 Vulcanisaeta sp. MG_3
CCCAGCAACCCTGTAACCACCCAACACAGCGCCCTGAAGCACGTGCAAGACAGCACCGGGAACTATTGCTCTACGCCTAGGCAGATTAACTGCACCACCACCACTACCCAACAACCTAAAACCATCCTCAACCACAGCTATCGCATCCTTAAACGAAACCAACTCATCAACATCCACCTCACTAATAAAAAGCACAAAACAAGCAAACACAAAGCCCTTTAAAAGCAAAAACCCAACAACCAGTGAAGTGAAGAAGTCAGAGTTAGCTGATGAAGTGATGACCCATTCATGAACAGATCAAAAATAAAATACCACAACGGTAGTGATGGCAAATGGTTGAGGTTATCAATGTAGACGGCGACGTAATTCTAAAACTAGACACAAGCCACAGGGCTCTCTCAAGTACGGTAGATGGAGGCATAAGGAACAATATAATGTACATAATACATCACAAAGTACCAAAGAACTTCAATGAAGACCCCTACAGGGAAATAACCAAAGTTCACAGAAAATATGCGATAAACAGCAATAACGCAATAACATTCCTAACCGCAACAGAACTACCCAAAAACCACACAATACACAGGGAGATAAGCAACGACATAGAAACCCTAGTATCAATAACCATAGGGCTATCAAACCCATACAGGATAAACCAAGGAAACATAGAATTTCAAGAATCGATTAATACTCCACAATTAATATTGCAGTGATAATAAACAAACCCTCTCGATTCAGGCAATGATCGACAATAAATAAACCCCCTAAACCCGACCCCAAAACAAAAAACCATAACCCTAATCGAACTAACAGGCAACAAGATCCACGGAACAACAAGCGACGCCATAGCAATACTAACACCAGCGGACGGCAAACCCATACCCTACGCAGGACCAGCAACCGAGATAGGCAAAGCACTAGTGCACGCAATACACAACGCACTAGTCAAGATATACAATACGTACATAAATACATGAAACACACCGCAACCCAAGCCCCTTTGGGGACATTCAACTTACCCTCCCTAAGGCACTTGATGAGTAATAGAAAGCCTACCCACGCAATGTTTATGGACGCGATGACATCCCTATCAGCCTTAAAGCCACAGTACTCACACCTGGCAACACCCCTAACCCTGCCCAGGAACCTACCACACTTTGGACAGGTTTGACTCGTGTATTCGGGCTTAACGAGTATCAAAACAACGCCATCCTTAAGCACTGAAACCTCACCAGAGTATCGCAACCAAAACCACGAGACTTTAACCGTGGGGCATATTATTGTTCTATCACCGAGCATGCCTAATCACATACTCCCACACACGCCTAGCCCTAATCAAATCGCGCTTATTCTCGCCAACCTCCCCAAGATCCTCAAGTGCTATACCCACCAGTGAACCATGCATCCTCTGTGCAGAATGCATAGCCCTCAACACAGCACCGAGCGCTTTCTGAACAACATTATTTGCCAACTCTGAACCCCTATACCTATCAACGCTTGGGTATCTCACATCCGCAACAAACGCCCTAGTGACCGCATCGTAGGCACCTAGAGGAAGCATTGAGATAGCGTTCTGCCTAGCATATATTATGGATAGGTTATACGTTAGCTCAGCGTTTACACCGACAAAAGCAAAAACGGAGCGGCTTACACCGATGTCAACCCCCACCACGTTAGCATTCATACCCTGTCTTTCACTCCTCTTACTCTTGTCCATCTTTCACCACCTACTCACGTCACTAGGCCGGTAAAGCCCCATGGTGTGATTACCACACCACAGGGCCTTACCGGGGGCTCGGTGGGCTTACCCCACCGGCCCATGCCACCACTTGACCTAGGAAGGATGAGGATTGAAGAGATTGAGGAGTAGGTTTAAAGTGGTTGGCGGCCGGCGGGCAAGCCCGCCGAGCCCCAGGCCTAGTGACGTGAGTAGGTGGTGGGTATTCAGCCGTATTTTCCAGTCACAGGTCAGCAGAGAAGTGTTCATCACATCCTCTCAGGGGCGTCGGGTCGAACCTGCGGCTCGATCGCCGACGATCCCCTCATAATCCCCTCCTCCCACCCCCTACGAGGGGGTTAAAAAGAAAAGAGGAGGGGTGATTTTGAAGGGGTCCTGCTAACGTGGTCAGGGGTTGACACCGGTGCCTTTGTCGAGATTGCTCGTTAGTTCTTGGCGTAGTTCCCTTACGTGGTTTAGGTTTATTTTCAGCTTCTCGCTTATTCCTATGTATAGTGCCTCATCCTCATCTATGCTATCGAGGATGTCGGTGTATCTGGAGGCGAGTTTGGCTAAACCGCTGTGGCTTGTTATGATTGTTGGTACGTTCAACTCTTCAACGTTTAGCTTACCGATACCATGTAGTACGGTCCACATGTTAGTTATTCC
>LOCH01000130.1:2406-4805 GCA_001516765.1 Vulcanisaeta sp. MG_3
TCATTAGTATCATGCTCTCCCTAATTGGTAACGTCATGATATCATCAAGTATGACAAGTTCATCATGCTTGTCACTGCACATCGCGTTTATTATCATTAGCATTGCCACGTACGTACCTCGCATGCTCCTACTTAGGATTACGGTTTTTTACGCCACGGTAATTCCCAGGGACGCCTATGTAATCTTTAATTAGGTACAGTCTACTCAGCAGCCACATCGCATGTACGTTACCTGGCTTACTCGTTAGTAATCTCAGGTACTTGACAAAGCTATTCACGGACTTAAACCTATAGGCTCTCGAGAGTAGTAATGAAATTCCAGGCCTTGATTCAAGCTCTTCGTAAGCCCCAAAGACCATGTGCAGATTATCAGAAACACACTTCCAATCAACCCTCGGCATCACAACACTGCCTATTGCGTCACCTCGCTTCTGCGTCATGTATAGGATGTGCATACCCGTGAGCGTGTGTTTTAGTAGCGCCAGTGTTGTCACTATGGTCGTTTTGCCCGTGCCCGGTGGCCCAATCACCAACAGGGGTCGATCACCTAGGTCCTGAAGTATCCTTAGCAGTTTCTTTTTTGTGCCGTCATATTCTCCCCGGGGGCTTAGGTTGCGGTATGTCGCCTCTCGGGGTTTACCCAGGGCTTTACCCTGGGTAAGTGCCCCGCGGCCCATAAATTTGGGTTTAGCCTTGGGCTACATGTTTACCACCGTTATTTACGTACACCATACCTACTCTTTAGTTTGCCTGTTCGTCATTTCCTCGATGCACTTAACCCGGTGTTCCTGCGGTTTGGGTTGGCGTCTTTGCGTATTTAGCGCCTAGTTTGGTGCTTGTTTATTTAACGTTGTTGCGCATGGTTGCGCAGGTTTGGGTTTGCTTAAATATGGGTTTGTGGTCCGTATTTTATGGGTCTGGAGCTCGTTAATGGGCGCACTGTGGAGTTGGTATTCCCCTACCTGTCCGGTTATAAGCCGTTCCTGGCGATCTACGATTCGAGGGGTGTTAGGATAGTTAGTGGTGGTAATGCCGTTAGGGCTGAGGTTTCGGGTATGGACTATGCCGTGGTTAAGGGTTACCTAGCTGGCTCGAAACCGTTCGTTATCGACGTGATGATCGGCGGTGATGGCGCCAGGTACCTACCCGCCCTAATAAACTCCCTCTTCACGAACTTCGGTAGGGCCGGTGATGATGCTGTTACGTTGTACATGCTTGAGTTCAAGGTTCCTAGGAATAACGTTGATCTCTCCGTGAGTTTTCACAAGGAGATTAGGAGGTGCTTCTATAGGGTTGGGCATTCGTGGGTTGGTTATGACGTTTGTTTTGATGTTGATAGGTGGAGGGGTGTTTTTGCTGGGTATGTTGATGCCTACGTTAGGGTCTACCCGATCAGTGTTGGTGTTGGTGATGCATTGCGTATTATTGATGAGGTTATTGCTAAGTTGAGGGGTAGGATTAGGTTCCTTGAGGAGGATCTTAAGTACGAGTTGAGAGGGTATCGGAAAAATAGGTTGGTCCGCTTATTAAGTGAGCTTAATGCGGTTTTGAGGGGTTGGGAGTCGTTTAGGGAGCGTTTGGTGATTAAGCATGGAGGTAAGGGTATTAAGGAGTTGTGACTTAATCGTTAGGGAATACCGCGTTGATGAGCATTGGCCTAGCTCCCCATCCCTCTTTGCTGACCTATCGATGGCTGATTATGTGGAGTTGGTTGTCGAGGTTGGTGGTCGCGCTCGTTATCATTACCCGTATAGGGTTGTCATGACGAATTACGGTGAGTTGCTGCTGGTTAGGACTGATAGTTATGGTGATGGTAGGATTAGGAGGCACAAGGCTTCGGTTTGCCCGTTCGCTAAGTGCCGCTATTTGCTTGGTCCTTTGGCGAACGTGAGGTTCGTGGTCAGGGTTTTTGGGGTTAGGAATCCTGATCCCCTGATTAGGATTTCTTAAATCATTGAGCCAAGCCTCATGCGCACCTTAATTTGTGTGTTTTTATTTCGGTGTAGGTGTTTTCCCTGGCCATTATTAGTGATACCCTATCTATCATTATTGCCCTGCCCGAGACTTCATTGTTTATATCCAGCTCTTGGATTACCTGGATTAGGTATTGTGGGTCCACCTTGCTCCTTACGTAGGCTATCGTGATGTGCGGTTTGAAGTCTCCAATGTACCTATCGCCAATCCTCACCCCTGAGCTGCTTAGTGCGTTTAGTATTGCCGATCTCAGCCTTACTAACTCCCTGGTCTTATCCACCTCTATGGCTATGACCCTTGGTTTTGATGGTGTTGGTAGTAGGACTACCTGTTTCGTGCGTATGGTAAAGCATGGTATGTTGCTTACGGCTTGTTCGACCTTATTGTCTGCTTGGTCGCTTGGTCTGTCGCCGACGTATAGTAGG
>LOCH01000131.1:0-2255 GCA_001516765.1 Vulcanisaeta sp. MG_3
GAGTAACTACCGCTTGGTCCTAGGTAGGCTATTGGTTCGTTAACGAGGTACTCATTGATTGTATTGATCAATGCTGGTTCACGTACCTCACCAAGTAACTCAGTGAGTAGGGTTGCCTCGATTGAATTAGAGCTCAACATGCCCCTTAACCTGGCCATTTTACTCTCAATATCCCTTACAAGGTTCGTTAGTTCCTGAATTCCAGGTTGTTCACGGTGGTTTAATTATATAGGTTATTTATAAGCATTACCAGCCTATTGACTCAACCAAGTCTCCTAAGGATCTCCTCGGTAAACTCCTCCGCTTTTGCATTACCACCAAGGTCTGGGGTTAACTTGACACCCTCACTCAGGGTCTCTATTACGGCTTTTTCCACGGCATCTCCAGCACTCATATACTTAGTATCCCCAGTTTTCTCACCCCACCACCTGAGCATCCATGATACACACAGTATAGTCGCCGTCGGATTGGCAATGCCTTTACCTGCAATGTCGAAGGCAGCCCCATGAACAGGCTCGAACATTGCCTTGCTATCACCCATGTTTGCTGATGGGGCTAGCCCAATGCTTCCTGTAACATAAGCCGCAATATCACTTAGGATATCCCCATATAGGTTCGTGGTGACTATAACGTCGAAGTCCTGGGGCCTCCTGACCATGTCCATAACCGCAGCATCAATGTACATCTCATTAATTGAAATCCCAGGGTACTCCCTCGCCATATCCCTCACCGCGCTTCTGAATAAACCATCGCTGACAGTCAAGACATTGGCCTTATGCACGATTGTAACCCTCCTACGCCTATTCATTGCAAGGTTTAGGCAACCCTGGCAATCCTCTCACTAGCCCTTCTCGTTATAACCCTTAAGGCAACAGCGACGTCGTTGGTCAACATGTACTCAGCCCTTACATAAACATCCTCCGTATTCTCACGCACAATGACTAAGTCAACACCATCCCTAACGGCCTTAACGCCAGGGTAATTCCTGGCGGGCCTGATATTAGCGTATAGGTCGAGACCCCTCCTCAACCCAACCACAACATCACCAGCACTCTCACCAACAGGGCCCTTGAGTATTGCGTCCGCGGACTCTATGATGGGCCAGTACCTACTCGGCAAAGCCTCACCATATTTCCTGAACGCATTATCGCCAGCCTCCACGAACTGTAAATCCACCGTTAACCCATACTTAGCAGCCGCAGCCTTGAGAACCCTAAGGGCTGATGAAATAACCTCAGGACCTACACCATCACCCTCAATAACAACAACTCTCATCCTGAATGAAGTAAATAATGCACTTAAATGCATTGCCCACCTATGTAGGTTATTTATTGAAATCAAAACCTTATAAGGTGGGTAAGTAATGCTGGGTTTATGACATTATTGAGGGCAGATAAGGAGGGGTGGGAAATACTGGGCGGTGGTGTGCTTAGGAAGTACGTAAATGGCGTGAATGTAACCATAGCCCAGTTCAAGCTCGCCAAGGGTTCTGTGGTTAAGCCACACTCACATAGGCATGAGCAGGTTTCCATTGTTGTCCAGGGCGTTGTTAAGTTCACGGTCGGTAGCGATGTGTATGTGATGAGAGCAGGGGATCTGGTGCATATACCACCTAACACGATTCATAGCGCTGAGGCGCTCGAGGACTCCCTAGTTGTTGATGTTTATACGCCAATTAGGGATGATTGGGTTAGGGGTGAGGATAGTTACCTAAGGTCCTAGTTTTAAAATGCTTAAACTCCTATTACCCTCAATACGATTGATCGTTCTCCATGACCTCCCTTATTATCCGCCTCACATCGCTCTCACTTAACCTAAGACCCATGTCACCCAGCTCCTTAACCCTCCTCAGCACCCTACTCACAATCTCGTCGTTTGGCTCCACACCCATGCTCTTGAGGATAAACTCTATCGAATGCTTACCGCTGTGTTTACCCACAACTATCCTGCGGTTCATGCCCACGTTTTCGGGACTTATTGGTTCATAAGTCATTGGGTTCGTTAATACCCCATGTACGTGGATGCCTGATTCGTGGGCGAAGGCGTTGGCACCAACTATGGCCTTGTTGGGTGGTACAGGTATCCTAAATAGCTTCGATACGAGGTCTGAGGCCTCCTTAATCTTCTCAAACCTAATCCTAACATTATAATTTAGTAGGAATTTTACAGCCGCCGCCACCTCCTCGAGCGCCGCATTACCCGCCCTCTCCCCAACGCCATTTATTGTCCCATGGGCTTGGTCAGCTCCAGCCTCT
>LOCH01000131.1:2275-3881 GCA_001516765.1 Vulcanisaeta sp. MG_3
CTCGGCGCTGAATTCCACGGTCAAGCCATGGGCCTTCGCGTACTCCACAGCATCTACGGCAACCCTGACCACCTCATCCCTACCCATCCTTAACTTATACTTCATGTGAATATCCGAGGTTGCTATGAACGTGTGCACGGCCCTCACGTCAGCATCGATTACCTTATCGATGTCCTCCCTCCTAGTCCTCGCCAACGCTATCACCTCGGAATTAACAACCTCCCTGGCTATTGCCCTAACCGCCCTAAATTCGCCATCACTAACAATGGGAAAGCCAGCCTCTATTGAGTCAACACCAAGCTCCTCAAGCTTTAGGGCAATTGCCAACTTATCCTCGGGTTTAAGGGCAACACCAGGCGTTTGCTCACCATCCCTCAAGGTCGTGTCTAGGAACCTTACGTATTTACCCCCAGCCCAACCCTTAACTACATCCTCCTGAGCAATCTAACCCACCGTAATTTTAGCCAAAAATACACTATTTAAGTATTTCCCTAGGATATAGATTAGAAATAATTAGCCCATGAGGTGCATTATAATAATTATTCGAGGGAAAAGCTTAAATATTCTATAGTGGATGTTTGTCTGATGAGGTGTCCTATTCTTTACGTATAAGGGAGTCAACGGGCTAAAACCAAGATCGCGGATAATGGGCACATGGTTCGATAACACGAGGAGTAGGTGCAGGGGTGATGATTATGCCTAGGGCTGTTGATTTACTGGCTAGGGAGATGGAGAGGATGGGTGTTGATAAGGTCTTCGGCATAATTGGCGGTCAAATAATGCCATTCTTCGATGCACTGTATAACACTAATATCAAGGTCTATATGTTTAGGCACGAGCAGGGTGCAATACACGCAGCCGATGCCTACGGCAGGGTTACAAGAAGACCCATGACTGTTGTGGTCACGTCAGGCCCTGGCGCAACGAACCTCGTCACTGGGCTTGCAAACGCCATGATGGATTCATCACCCTTAATAGCAATAACGGGCCAGGTCCCAACAGTATTCTTCGGTAGGGATGCCTTTCAGGAGACGGACATAGTCGGTACGTCAATGCCCATAACAAAGCACACGTTCATGGTTAAAAAGCCAGAGGATTTAGTCCCCGCGTATAAGGCTGCCTATGAGATAAGTATTGATGGCAGACCCGGCCCCGTCTTAATCGATACACCCAGGGACGTACAGTTATCGGAAGTTAGGAATTCAGGGATTAGGGAGCTACGGGTGTATAGGAAGATTGTACCAGAGCCAGACCCATCATTAATATCCTACGCACTTAAGCTACTATTAAATGCCGAGAGACCCACCATGCTTGTTGGCGGTGGTGTATGCTGGAGCGGCGCAACGAATGAGGTACTGACACTGGCTGAGTTAATAGGCATGCCCATAGTAACGACACTCCCTGGTAAGAACTGCGTGCCTGGTAATCACCCACTGGTCATGGGACCTGCGGGTATGCACGGTAGGTTAGAAGCGGATGCTGCTTTAATAAACGCTGACGTGATCTTAGCCGTCGGCACCAGGTTTAGTGATAGAACAGTGGGTAACTTCAACGAGTTCAGGAGAGGCAGGAAAATAATACACATCGACATCGATAGGAGCGAGAT
>LOCH01000132.1:0-1802 GCA_001516765.1 Vulcanisaeta sp. MG_3
CAGAAGACGTAGGGGGTATGGCGTTAATAATAACCGTGGATTGATGAGCAGCGCTAATAATCAACCACCAGGTAGTTACCAAGGTAGATTAGTTTCCCTCGAGTTGCTGTGCGGTGGTGATGACAAGTGCGTGGAGGTGGAGTTAATCTAGGCTATGGTGAGTACGACATTAGGTATGCATGGAGGGCTACCGCCATACTCGTTACCCTAACCCTAGTCGTGATGTATACCGAAGGTATGCTAGTTCCATCGTTGCCAACAATTCAAAAGGACATGGGTATTTCAACCGCGGATGCGTCCTGGATATTATCAATATACATCCTGATGGGCACGTTATCCTCCGCAATAATGGGTAAGCTCGGCGATATGTATGGTAAGAAGAGAATGCTCTTCATAACAATAATCATATACACCATAGGGGCCTTCATAACAGGCTTCTCGACGAGTTACGACATGCTACTGGTGGGTAGGGCATTGCAGGGTGTTGGTATGGCGATGCTGCCCCTAGCCTTCGCCCTGGTTAGGGAGGAGTTTCCACCCCATATGATACCGCAGGTACAGGGTTTAATAAGCGCGATGTTCGGTGTTGGCATGGCCGTGTCACTACCACTTGGTGCATACGTGTCCCAAACCCTCGGTTGGCAAGCCACGTACCACACGGTATACCCCTTCATAGTGCTTGAGGATGTGTTGGTTTATCTATACATTAGGGAGAGTAGGGTTAGGAATCCACAACCAATTGACTGGGTTGGCCTCTTCCTATTATCGACGTCCCTAGCAAGCGGTTTGGTTGCGGTCACAGATGCGCCAACCTATGGTTGGACTGACCCACTAGTAGTGTCATTATTGATATTATTCGTGCTAGGTTTCGGGGTATTCATCCTATACGAAAGTACAAGACGTAACCCGATCGTACCAATAAGCCTATTGAGCAATAGGAATGTCTTAGCATCAAACCTGGGCGTAACCCTAGCGGGCTTTGCATTATTCCTAATGGCTCAAGCACTCACATACCTATTGGAGTCGCCGGAACCCCTGGGTTATGACTTGTCAATACTCGATGCGGGCATAATGATGGTGCCCATGGCCCTCGTGCAAATGATTGTGGCACCCATAGCTGGTAGAGTTATAACGAATGTTGGTGCTAAGAACATAGCCGTTATTGGTTCTGCGATAGCCATAATAGGGTTGATACTCCTAACCTACACCTCATTCTACGGCTTATCTTACGTCATAGTCTCCATGTCTGTGTTGGCGGCTGGGGTTAGTATGGTCAATGTCTCGGTAATAAACATCCTAGTGTTCTCCGTGGGTAGGAAAAACATGGGCCTTGCCACGGGTCTAAACACTGTATTCAGGAACATAGGTAGTGCCTGGGGTCCTGCGGTGGCTGGTTCAGTAATGAGTATGTACCAAGCATCGGTTCTAATATCACTCAAGCCGATACTATGGATAACACTCCCCGCAAAATACTCATACCAACTAATGTTCCTAATAACGAGCGCGTTATACGCCGTAGCCATACTCGTAATATTACTGCTCGCCCAGGAAATATTCGTGAAGGGTGAGATTAGGGTCATGGAGGTCTAGGTACTCCAACCAATGAAGTAGTCCCAACCCTTATACCTAAGTGTTGAACCCCCGTAATATACACCAGAGCCCTCCTCAACCTTAGCAAAAACTTCAAACCAAGTCTTCTAAAGTCCTCCGCGCAGTCATTGCTTATGGAGAATATGGGTAGGAACTCCTCGCCGCCATTAAATACAACCTCCTCAATGGTTATGCCAGGTATTGATCTAATT
>LOCH01000132.1:2634-3894 GCA_001516765.1 Vulcanisaeta sp. MG_3
GCTCATGGTTAAGTACGTATACGTATTAGTCCTGTATTTCCAGGCATATTTATTACATATTTACGCCTGTAGTTACGGTAATCCGTGAATAAATGATAAATTGCGTAGTGCTTATAAATTCATAATGATTAAGTGGGGATTGAATATTAATAGCATCGTTATCAGGGCTATCATGGTTATTATGACCGAAACCAATAAATTCACATCCTCATTCTCAAGGTCGTAACTACCCATAACCCTAATAGCCCTCTCGCCGCACACATGAATGCGCCTATCAGTCATGACACCGCACTTAGGGCATTTGTATTTGGGCTGAAGCACGGCACCGAGGGCGCTATCCATAACCTCACCTAAATAACCAAGCAGTAATACAATAACCACGAACCAGAGATTAACAAGGTTAACGTGATAAATAAAACTAGTTAAGTACTGTGCGCCCAGGTATATAAGGGCTATGATCGATGAGCCGAGCAGTGAACTAACCTCACCCATTAACGTAACCCCACCAGATACTCCAGGGTCAACCTTGACCCACGGTTTTATCAGTAAGCGGGGCTTAGATTTACTTAAAACACCGAGTTCCGAGGCCCACGTATCGGCGTTCGAATACGCCATGCCCACAACCGATGCCGTTAGCAATAGCTGGTAAAGCGATGTATCGTTTGTGAGGTACGCCGTGCCCGCTAATAGTGCCAGTGTACCTGGTACTAAACCCACGGCGAGCACCTGCTTCCAATTTCTGCCCCTAATATCCTCCGCGGTACCGAGCTCCTCCTTCCTCTCTTTACCAACCCTAGTAACGAAACTGGAACTACCCAGGAAGGTGGCGAAGGGTATGATTGCCGAGGGACCGCCAATAAGGATCATAAAACCCACGAGTGCTGATGGTACTAGGGCATCCCTGGTAATTACTCTAGCCCTTAATGCGGCGTATGCCAATAACGCTGATAATACTAGTGATACTATAACGATTGTTGCGTATAAACTTACTTCATTATTAATAATTATTAATTCATGCATCAGTTAGTGGCATAGTTGGATTTTTTAAGTATTATTTCGAGACTAAATAGGGTAGGGAATGCGTTAAAAGTTGGTGATGTATTAGGTTTTTAGTGATGATACAGAGTTACGCAGAACCTGTGACGACAACTTACCCGGCTGATCTTGTTAAATGTGGAAATCCGCTAATAATAAGGAAAAGGTATTTATATTAAGAAAAAGCTGAGGCAACGATGGGTCGTAGGAGGAAAAGCCGTAAGG
>LOCH01000133.1:0-1595 GCA_001516765.1 Vulcanisaeta sp. MG_3
CCAAGTTCTCCCGCGCAAGGTTCCTCCTGTAGTAGTAAGTCCCAATGGCCCATACAAAACCACCAAGTATTGCCATGGCGTCCTCAATATCGAAATTATAAACGCCGACCGTGATCAATAAGCCCGTGAACGCCACCACCACACCCACGATCTGCAAGACGGTGGGTTTCTCATTATAGAGTATGATTGCAAGCAATAATACGAATATGGGTTGCGTGTATATGAGGACAGAAACGAGGGCTGGGTTTACGCTATACTCAATGGCTAAGTTTAATAGCACCACAAAGAGTGCACCATTAAGTAGGGCATTCATTAGGGGCTTCCAACCGCTAGTAATTCCGCCACCAATTATGGAGAGCACGAGAGCACCAACTAAAAACCTGAACAGTGTGAGCACGAAGGGTGACATGTAGGCTAGGGCTATCTTAGTTAGGGAGTATGATGACCCCCAGGCAATGAGTACACCAAGCATCGCTAGGTAACCGCGCAACCTACCCACGACACACCACGGCACTAAAAGCCCTAATAAGGCATTCCCTAACAACGCAAGACTTATTAATCCCGAAGTGGGCATAAGCCATATGGACATTACGGAGTTGATGATAACGCTCATTAGTAAGGGTACGGATTACGCACTAACCCAACTACCCACACTACTGAGGAATAAGGAGGTCTCTAGAGAGGACGCGGAGTTACTACTGCTTTACACAATGGCGAGCGATATGAGGAATATGTATAAGTACGTTGTTGATATACATAAGTACGTTGTTGAGTCATACAAGGAAACCACCGAAATGCATAAGGATCTAAATGAGGGATTCAAGAGCTTGAATGAGAGGCTTAGGAGCATAGATGAGAAGCTTGACTTCGTAATTTCGCAACTCAAGGTGCTCAACACGAACATAAGCATTACGTATGAATTAACATCGAAGATAATGGCTAGGCTTATGGAGAGTAGCATGAGTAGTTTACCGAAGAGCGCTTGAGGACACATTAACTTATTAATAACAGAGGTCCTGGGGCACTACTGTGTTGTCCTCGGCCTCCTCGCCAATCGTTGTTGGTGGGCCATGTCCTGGATAGACAACGAAATCCCTCGGCAACTCCCTATACAGCCTACATATGGACGCTATCAATGCCTCATCATCACCGCCAGGCAGGTCTGTCCTACCCACACCGCCTGAGAACAAGGTATCACCTGTTAATACGAAGCCATCGCCAATGATCGATATTGAGCCAGGCGAGTGCCCCGGAGTGTGCATGATCCTTAGGCCCAATGGTGCCGTGAATCCCTCATCTACGAATGTTGGCTCGGGCAGAGCCGGCGCCTTAAAGCCCCAGGACATTGCTAATTCGGCGTATTTATCCCTCAACTCCCAATCAAGCCTATGAACCATAAACGGCGCACCCGTTAGCTCCACAATGTCCCTAACCGCACCAACATGGTCGAAGTGAAGGTGGGTCGCTATTACGGCTAGAACCCTCCTACCCCTCAGCACCCTCATTATTTTCCAAGCCTCATCGCCAGGATCAACCACTACGCAACTATCATTATTACATATCACGTACGCGTTAGTACTAAGCGGCCCAACAAC
>LOCH01000133.1:2804-9998 GCA_001516765.1 Vulcanisaeta sp. MG_3
CCACGACTCATTACCCTTTACGTAGGTCACGAATATGAGCATTGATGTTTCATAATCACTGAAGGGTATGCCCAACGAAGCCCACTGCCAATTACGTACTGCCAATTCGCGTTACTAAACGGCACAATTAAAGTTGTTGAGTAGCCCATGGAGACGTGGACAATACCGCTCGGCGCATTGGCGTAGACGTCAATAAAAGCCCTAACAGGCTCAACAACCGAACCATTGATAAGGAAAACCCTAACCAACAAACCAGGAGGAACACCAGGCATAGGCTGTGACGCGTAGTAACCAACCTCGCCAAACCTACCAATGCTGGAATAGGTAACAAGCGATGGAATCGCGTAGATGCTATTGGCTATAATGATGATAACGGAAGTGATGGCTAGGATGAGAACGATCAATCTAAGCGTGAAATTAACTCTTGCTGGGGAACTCACAGGAAATAAATAAGGTTACCTATTAAAGGCTTTTTGAGACCTACTTGCCGTAATTAATGATGCCTCTATACTTCCTGCTGAACCACCTGCCCACGTAGTACCTAATCAATGGATACAATGGTCTAACGAATACGCTGGCAATGCGATATGCCGTGCCAGGTACCACGTCGCCGTTGAAGTTGGGATTATCTACCTTATTGGCGATTTCCCTGGCTACATAGGCTGGGTCCAACACAGGTCCCATGGGGTTTTCCCTAGCCTTGGATGCCGTTGGGCTAGCTATGGTGTTACTGAAGAAGTTCGTCCTCATGTAGCCTGGGTAGACACCAATAACCCTAATGCCCAGTGGTTTGAGTTCTATCCTGAGTGAGTCGGTTATGTTGGCTAGAGCCGCCTTTGTCGATGTGTATATGCCGAGCCAGGGTATGGGTATGTGCGCCGCTAAACTAATTACGTTAACCACGCAACCCCTCTCCCTGGCCAGGTCGTTTAGGAAACCCTTAGTGAGTAGTATTGGCGCTATGTAGTTCAGGTTTATTATCCTAACGATATCCTCCTCATTAAGCTCGTTCAGCGGTCCATAAACACCGGCACCAGCATTGTTGATCAAGACCTTTATTGTAATTCCAAGACCCTTAACCTTACTAATGAATTCATTTATTCCACCCACATTCGATAGGTCATAATCCACAGCCCAGGCATTAATGCCATACCCAGCCCTAAGCTCCTCAACCAAACCCTCAAGGGCATCCCTCCTCCTACTAACCAGGACCAAGTCGTATCGCCTAGAGGCCAACTCCCTAGCTAACTCCTTACCAAGACCTGAGGATGCACCTGTGACAAGGGCAACTCTACCCATACAGGCACACTGTTGGTTTTGGAGTTATTAAGTGAATCTTGGTGGTTCCTGGTAATTATTGCTTATTTAAATAAGACCCACGGCTAAATGCTCCTTTAAGTTCTTCGAGGCTCTCCTCATCCTCCAGCGTACTTAGATCCCCTGGGTTTTGGCCCGTGACCGCTGCCCCTAAGACCCTCCTCATGACCTTACCAGTCCTTGTCTTGGGTAGTTTATTGAGGATTACAACCTTACCAACCACGGCTACGGGTTCCATGGTCTTCCTGGGATGCTCTGTTACCTCGTTTTCCGTGATCTTGCCCTCAGTACCTCAACGTCCTAGCCTCCCTAGTCGAGGAAACACACCAACGCTGCCTTGTTCCTTCCCACCCTCCCTAGTGTGATAATCTAGGGCGTTACATGAAATGCATAGGAACTAATGTCTTTCATTATTGGATGTTTTGCTTTCTCTTTCTATTCAACACTAGTTTTTTATATCCTTACCTCTGTTTTTTGTACAGTATGGATAGTCGTGTACTAAGAAAGCGTGGGGCGCCTGGTATTAGGGTTACCAAGTTACCGTATAAAGTTAGGGTTTACCTAAACAATCAAGTCCTCATACCAGCAAGTTTGGTCAGAATCTTGGGCATTTCAGGGCTTAAGTACGCGGTGATAACCATAGCCTACAATGGCGTTGTTGTGAAGTTAAGAGGTGTTAAGTTACTCAGGACTAAGCATACGGATTCGAGGCAGTTCACGATACCTAGGGAGGTTAGGGAGGCCTACGGTATCAAGCCTGGTGATGAGGTGGAAATCATCAACATAGAACCGTTTAGGCTTTAACCGCAGAGTGGTCCCTTTATCGTTATTGAGTTCACATAGACTGTGGTGTTCACTATGTAGTTCGCGTATGCCGTAATCGTAATGTTAGTGTAGTAATTGAGTTTGATTATAGTCGTTGCATTATTATTGACCGTTGATAAGTTTATTGTCGTGGTGCCAACCCTTATGAGGGCTAATGTCGTGTTGATGGCCCTTAGGTACTGCGGACCACTCCATCCATAGGTTACTTCTATGCTGTAAAGGCCTGGTGGTAGCGCTTGGGTTGTGGTGAACCATTGACCTGGCGGCTCGTTTGGCGTGTGCACTATAGTGTCGCCCTGCACCTCACCATTTATTATTGTTAGTTCGTTGGGCCCTATTTTTATGGTCAATGGCTTACACACCACCGGCGGCCCTGTGTAATTCGCCTTAAGCACCAGTAGGGAGTTTCCGATCACCATGTATACCCCATACCCATTGCTTAATGCGAGGTTTACGTACTCATTGTATGGGGTGCCCCACCACGTGAACCACGGACTACTTGGTTGAGCTATTATGTACTCTGGCCTGAGCCATGGATACCATTGCGTGTAGGCATTTATGTTGTTGGAGAATGGTGGATATAGATTGTTTTGGACTAGCACTGTTGCATTACTTGGTATTTGACTTATTGCGTTCCAAATCTCCCTATCGGTACTGGTTATTGCGTATTGGAAGTGTATTAATGGGCTTACACCTAGGAGCACTATGACCGTGGATATGACTATGAGTACTGTGAACCTCCTCATTAAGTCGCTAGGCAGCTTCGATAAAGCCATGAGCGATGCCATCATTATGAAGGGTATGGAGAAGGAGCTGTATTGGAAGTACGGGCTGTAGTAAATGACATTGTTTGTGAGGAAGGATGCCAGGGGCCATGCCAGTGACGGAAGCACCAATGGGTCCAAGAACGCTGTGAATGCTGTTGGTGAGTATAGCTCCAGGAAGTATAGGAACTTCCTGGTACCGTGCACGGTGTATAGGTTGATGATAAGCCACGGGTTCCTAAATATGGAGACTAGAACCCCCAGGTCGAAGGATGATGCGTACTCCATGGGTAGACCGGAGAGGGGTGATGCTGTCGTGGGACCTGCAGGATTAAGTACCGACTTCAGCCATAGGGCAAGTACGAGTACGACCATCGATATGACCGCAGTAGCCACCCCGTGAACGACAACCCTCCTCCTCAGGTTCTTCGCGATGTAATAAATTCCCAGGAGAGCCATTGGTATTGGTGCGAACTCTATGGTCCCCAGGGTAAGCAGTAATAGTGGGTAGTAAATACTCCATTTCCTCGTTAATAGTGCATATGTTGCGTATAATGCCAGGGGCATGAAGAGAGTTTCCATGTGGAAATCAAAGGAGTTGGCGCCCTGAACCAATGGGTTCATTAAATAGGCAAGTGCGAATAATGCGCCGAGGTTCTCCCTACCCCAACCACCTACCCAACCAATAGATTGGTAATGCACCGAGCGCAACGATAACGCTCTGGGCAATAAGTAGGGTGGTTGGGCTTGGGTATACCGCGTAGATGGGTAGGAGTAGGAACAATGTTGGCGAGAAGTGCACATCAAGGAAGCTATAGCCTATGGAGCCTGGCTTCGGTATTATGGCAACATCAACACTCTCATAGAAGAGCCTATGGTAATACAGCGTTGATGCAAGGGCTTGCGCAAAAATGCCCAGGTCAGCGGCGTGCGTATGAAATGTGTAGTACTTCAGTATCGTGTAGTAGGATAATGTAATGGCGTATGCCACAATCCCTACATAGACAATCACCGAGTAAATGTCAAACCTGCGCATTTAGCAAGGTTTTGCATTAACTCATTATTAAAGAATGCTTATTTCATGAAATCGAGTATTGATGGGCCACTCCTACCTTCATACTTAACCTCCCTACACTCAATGCTTATTGACACAAGTCCCTCAGGACCTACTTCCATTATCACCGGCTTCCAATGGTTAATGAAGGATGCATTTATTATATAGGCGTTTCTAGACCTCACGCACCTAACCGTGGACTCATGGGCATGCCCATGTATTGCGATGACGTTATTCGCGAAAATCACATTCTCTAAATCTCTAATCCCGAGTGTCGGCCATATCCTTGGGTCCTCACCCTGCAATGTCTTGAATGATGGTGCATAGTGTGTTAGTAATATCGTTAATTCCCTGGATGAATTAAGGATGCTCCTTAACCACTCAACCCTACGTTTATACGTGTCGGTTATGTGTGGTATATTCCTCAACTGCCATGTGGTTGGTTTCTCGAGGGATCCTCGTGAACCAATGATTCTAAGCGAAATTCCATTTATGTTAATCTTGATGACTTCATCATCAAGCCACTTGATAAGGCCAAGGCTCTTAGCCCTTGGTAGTACATCGTCATAATCCTCATTTCCTGGCACCGCAATTATTGTATCACTCAATTTCTTAAGTTCATTCATCAGTATCTTCAACCCGTCAATCTTACCATCCTCCATCAAGTCACCAGCGATTAAAACAGCGTCGAACTTACCAAGACCCTCAACAGCCTCCCTAAACCTCGCAAAATACTTCGGCGAATGTATATCTGCGGTAGCCAGCAATTTAGCAGGCACGCTACCTAATTACGCATAAAACATTAAATTACTTTTTAACCCAGAATCATTAGGATCGATGGTTTGGGATGAAAGACGAACTAGTATTACGCAGGTGTGACCCAGATAATGATATGGACACGATTGTGGATCTCGAGAGAGCGATATTTAGACCAAGCGAACAATACACCCTCGGCTTCATAAACTGGTTGTGCAGGAATTGCACGAAATACTCATACATAGCATTCATGGGGGATAAACCCGTGGGTTACATAATATCGTGCATTGAGGGCTTCAGCAGAGGACACGTGATCTCCGTAGGGGTCCTTGGCGAATACCGTAGAAGGGGGATTGGTAGCGAATTAATGAGTAGGTCAATATGCTCAATGGTTAATGATGGCGCTGGCTACGTAATACTCGAGGTTAGGGTCTCAAACACCCCAGCCATCACGCTCTATAGAAAGTTGGGCTTTGAGGTGAGGGATCTACTTAGGGCCTATTATAGTGATGGTGAGGATGGGTATCTGATGATACTTAATAATGAGAGGTTCAGGGAGTTCGTGAATAGGCACTGCACATCAATAACTAAACAACCTACTTAGGTATGTCTGCATCCACCTATCCTTCTGCAATGTATAATCCCTCTTCGGCTCCGGATCCTTCATAGGCTTCGGTGGTTGCTGTGTGTAATCAAAACCAAACTGGACACTATTGGTCTCGAGCCTCCCATCCACATTACCAACATATGCCCAACCAACAAACGCATACTGAACATTAACCTTCTCGTCAACCCCCAAATCACTCAAAATACCATTAGCTGCGAATAATGCACTCTCAAAGGCTATCTCCTGGTTCTTAGGATAAGGCAACTTCGCCGCATCACCAGCTCCATACACATCATCAAACTTAGGGCTCCTTAAATCCGTTGGCGACCTGACCTCGAACCAGTCGGTACCAAGGCCTGCCTCCTTAATGAATGATGGCGCCCTATTTGGTTCAAGTAGTGCGAGTACATCGTACTTGTACCTCTCGCCACTCTTCGTAACAACCTCCCCATCGCCTATCTCTGTAATCTCCTGATTTGTAATTAATTCAATACCAGCCTTATCGTATATTGACTTAACGACATCGGCAATTACTGGTGGTTGCGTCTTATCATTTGCGTCCACGTGAATTATCCTAACCCTATCCCTAACACCCCTGTGCCTAAGTACGGTATGTATCAATAGGGCTGTCTCGGTAGGAGCTGGAGCGCACCTATACGGTGCCTTAGGCGCGTAAACCACCACAGTGCCACTATTCAGCTTCCAAACCCAATCCTTAAGAACGTGTACCCTACCGACATCATAAACATTCGCAACGCGCCACCAATATTTATCATAGCCAATTATCGATGAACCATCATAAACAACGCCGGGCGCGATGACCAGGTAATCGTAATTGATGCTCCTGGACCCAAGACCATAGAGGGTTTCTGAGTAATTAACAACCCTATTTCCAGGGTCTATACTAACCACACTACCAACAATTAGGTTTATATTCCTCACGTTTTCGTAACCCCTCACTATCCTGCCATACTCCTCCTCATTCGTTAACAACAACGGCCTTGTTGGACCTCCAACATAGTACCTATCCCTAGTTATTACATATACATCCACTAAATCGCCAGCCTTACTAACGAGCGTGTTGACAACACCCAAGCCAGCTATCCCTCCACCAACAATCACAACCCTCTTCTTACCAGCCATACCTACCAACGACCGTGGGAGACCACGGCTTAATAAAGGCTTGATTTAAGGTAATCCATTTGATGGGTTTATGAGGTATTCATTGAAAATAACCTGCCTCAACGCTTGACAGTATGCACCACGGGCCTATTATCGCTGAGGCTAAGCTCGATTAGCCCCTCATCGGAAAGCCAGGCTATGTATGACAGCACTGCGGACCTGTTAAGCAGGTAATTATGCACTGAGCCTAAATCCAACCCCTCATTAATCAATACCCTGAGAACCAATTCCTCAAGCCCCATGGGCCCACCCGATAACTGATTAATAATGACATTTCTCAACCTCGTTATAGCACTTATATTCTCATCAATAGCGGCCAGGGCACCCTGTGGATTTGCTACATCACCGTGGGCAGGTACGATTTGGCTATACCCACTAGCGGCATCACGTAACCTCTTCAGACTGTCCAGGGCTAAGCTCACGTTGAGGTGATACGGAACGCCGTACTTCCTTATAATTTCCGTTGGGAAGAATGCGTCTGCCGTGAATAGGACCCCATCGTAGTGTACGCCTACCATGCCCATTGTATGACCTGGCAACTGCATGACATCAAAACCAACCTCTCTACGTAACTCATCAATATCCCTAACAGGCACACCCTCGGCCTCGAGGAGTTTTGTCCTCAGGATTTTGGGTGGGTAGGCACCATAGAGGTAGAGTGGCTCAAGTACGGGCTTTTCAATGAATGG
>LOCH01000134.1:0-2004 GCA_001516765.1 Vulcanisaeta sp. MG_3
GGTGGGTTAGAGAAACTGCTCCAGGGACCGCTCAAAAACGTTCAATTCCCAACAGATCCACTCAAGATACGCGACTACTTCCTAAATCCACCCCACAACCCTAATTACAAGATAGAGTTTGGACAGCCGGATGAGAGGGGTATAATTGATTTCCTAGTTCGTGAACACGACTTTAATGAGGAGAGGGTTAGGAATGCGATTGAAAGGCTTAAAAAAGCTATGAGCAAGAGGAGGGAATCAACACTCGACTCATTCTTCGGGTAATCAATACCCCCTTCCCTAGGTTAAAGCTTAAAATCTTCATGATCCTAACAATGCCGGGATAATTACATGAGGATAATATTGTCAATAGTTAGTTGGGCATCGAGTCTAATATCGGGCATATTCACATCCACCATACAACTAATTTACTCAATAATTCAGTATATATTAACGNGACCTGAGGTCAACATACCATTCCTAAACCCAATAATAGACTTCCTGAACAAGGTACCAATAATAAACATAATAGTGCACCTAATACTATGGAGACCAATATTCGACCTACTCTTCGTACCAGGCCTCGTATCCGTAACCATAGCCCTAATATACATAATATGGTTCGAAAGAAAAATAACAGCCAAGGTCCAATGGAGGATTGGGCCTCTGGAGGTATCGAGACCGATAGGCGGTTTCCTACAGCCATTCGCGGACCTGTTTAGGTATACATTCCAGGAGTTCGTGGTTCCACAACAGGCGGATAGGAACTACTTTATTCACGCACCAGCGATAGTTTTCATACTATCCACACTGCCTATATTCTTCATACCAATAGGCCCCATGGAGGCTAACGGTGTCGTTAATGGGATATACGGCATATACACGGGTTATGATGTGTTAATAGCCCTCGCCCTAATAACACTCTTCAATGTGGGTATAATACTGATTGGCTGGGCAAGTAATGATAGGTTCACGTACATAGGCACGGTGAGGGAGGCACTGCTGTACACGGGCTATGAGGCGGTACTAATACTTTCTGCAATATCCATACTGCTAATTTACGGGACGGCAGACCCATTTAAGATAGTTGATTGGCAAGTGGCGCACCTGCCTGGTATAATAATAAACCCACTGGCCTTCCTGGCATTCGTTATAGCGACCTTAATGGCAACATCGAGATTCCCATTTGAAATATCTGAGGCCGATACGGAGATAGTCCTCGGTCCATACACCGAGTACAGCGGCATCATATATGGATTGGTCATGACCATGAGCTACGAAAAACTATACGTACTGAGCCTATTAATTGTTCTATTGTTCCTAAACGGTTGGGCTGGACCATACATACCGCCACTAGGTGCATTATCATATGCCATATGGTTTGGTATAAAGACTTACATAGTAATGATGATTTTGGTATTCACGAGAGCCGTGTACGGGAGGTATAGGCCGGACCAGGCATTGAAGATGAGTTGGTCGTCATTACTTGGATTAGCTGTCGCAAGCCTAATACTATCCCTAATAATTAAACTCCTCTAATTATTTTAAATTTAAACAATTTTTACATTATCCACAATCAACATTAAGCATATTTATAAAATCATCACCAGCCTGATGAAATAATAGTCTCAGCTTACCCCTTAGCCATTAGCAATTGGGTTAAGCATTAAGTTAATAAAGAGGTTGCTCAGGAACAATCCACAATGGTCATATGCCCAGTATGTGGTAAGGAGTATGCAAACTCGAGTTCGTTGTTAAAGCATGTGAAGTTGAAGAGTAGGTACGACCCGATGCACATGGCGTTTTGGCTTGAGTTCCAGAAATACATAAGTGTGCCGAGGGAGGAATGGGCAATGCTTACTAAGACCGATCTATTCAGGGAGTTCCTTCGCGAGAGGGGTCTTCTTTAAAACTATTGCTGAGCACTGCAGTAATAACTTAACTAATAGCCTAATTAATAACTCCGTAATCATAAACCAGCGTGAAGAGGAAGGGACAGGTGCTATCACAGGAATTGGATTATGC
>LOCH01000134.1:2927-3943 GCA_001516765.1 Vulcanisaeta sp. MG_3
GTTACTAAGGTGCTCATGAGTAATGGCAGGTAATACAGAAACCTATATGTAAACAGGCAACGCAGTACGTTTTCATGACGCTGATGAAGGCTGAAAACGCCAGCCAAGGATTATGCAGGTAGAGAATGCCCTGACTCTCCAGATTTTATGAATAAACAATAAATAATGATAGCCCAAAGGGAAACGACGCAATAGAAGCCCTACAACTCCGTATCCACGGGGAAAAGTTTAAAGCACTAAAGACATGTATGAAACGCCCCGGTAGTATAGCCCGGTCAAGTATGCGGGCCTCTCGAGCCCGTGACCCGGGTTCAAATCCCGGCCGGGGCACCAGCGATTATGTTCTCAATTATTTCTAGGTATTCATGTTTTGTCAAGATGATATGGTTTCAAGTTATGTGTGATTTTAATGACTAAAATGATATTATTAATCGAAACTTATGCGTTCCAGTTCTTCATTGTAGAAATACTTACCTGCCCTAATGAAGACCTCTTTAATTTTGCTTTTTGGATCATTTATTGACCTCAGGATCTTTTTATCGCGAGTCATGAATCCATTGCACTCCTTATCTGCTAATGCTGACGCCATTATTAACACGTCGCTTGGACCAAGCCATAAAATTTCGCTTTGTAATTCATTAACGTATTTTAAGAAATCGCTCAGTTCTTCATTTTTAATAATGAATACATCGACCAACCCCTCCATCATGTCATTGAGCAATTCATTTAATGGATCAGGATGAGAGATTATGGGATAACTTAGTAACTCCTTTCTTTTTCTGTTTATATATTCTGCGTATTTAATTATGAATTCTGTCAATGCAAATGGAGAAATCTTGATTTTGAATTGCCTATTACGACATTTTCGCAATAAATTACGTAGATTCCTTGGATCTAATAGCACGTTTGTATCCACATGAATACAGTTCACACTAAACACCTAATGACTTTAAAATACCGAGGTCGCTAAGGAATTTCAGCGCTTCCTTGATATGCTCATCATTTACCCATGGCTT
>LOCH01000135.1 GCA_001516765.1 Vulcanisaeta sp. MG_3
TACATGCAACTCCTCGAGGAGTCTGAGGGAGTCTCAGTGGAGCAGAGGGAGCTCTCGGAGGAGGAAGCTGCGAAGTTGGCCCCCTACATAGCTAGATTCAAGGCGTTATTCAATAAGGACATCAAGCTAAATAGAGAAATATTTACGATTATAAAACCTAGAGCTTAAACCTGACGGCGCCTCTATCTATGGCCTCGAAGATCGTCGGATGCGCGTGGGCCAGCAGTGCCAAGTCCTTCACCCTCGCGTTGACCGCTACGGCGAGCGCGACCTCGTTTATCAACAACGAGGCCGCCTCGCCAACGACCTCCCCGCCTATTATCCTCTGGGATTCTCTCTCTATTATCAACTTGACGTATCCCTCTCTGGCTCTGTATATCTGTGCATGCGCGTCGTCTTCCAGCGGATACCTAACGGTGGCGTAGGATATCCCCCTAGCCTTGGCCGTCTCCTCGTTTAGGCCCACCATGGCCGCCTCCGGCTCGCTGAACAGCGTGATCGGTATGGCGTTAAAGTTCACCTCGTATACCGGATGCCCATGGAGGATGTTCCACGCCGCTACTGTAGATTCCTTCACGGCCGCGTGGAAGAGCATGTATTGGCCGATGACGTCGCCGGCCGCATACACGTTAGGCCTCTTGGTCCTCATGGTCGAGTCGACGGCCACCCTGCCGCGCTCCACGATGCCCAAGGCGTCCAAGCCGTCGACGAACGGCCTCCTGCCGACGGCCATCACGACCTCCTCGCCCTTGACGTATCCCTTCCCATTTTGCGACTCGAACTCGACTATTTTCTCTCCGCCGTCCTGCTTGACGGCAACTACCTTGGAGCCGGTCAGAACGTCGACGCCGAGCTTCCTCAGGCTTCTCTCGACGTGTGAGACCACCTCGTCGCTCCATCCGCTCAATATGCGCGGCAACATCTCCACTATGGTCGCCTTCACGCCCATGCGCGCCAACATAAAGGCCACCTCCACGCCTATATATCCGCCGCCTATAATCACGGCGCTCTTGGGAAGCCTCCTGTACTTAGTCTTGTATCCAAACAGCTCCATACTGCCTATGGCCAGCTCGGCGCCAGGTACGGGAAGCTTGATCGGGACGGAGCCGGTGGCTATGTGCAACCACCTGGCCTCAACCTCCTTGGTCCAGCCATCGCCGCGGATCCTCACCCTATGTTCGTCCACCACGGCGGCTATGCCCTTAACTAGCTCGAGGCCTGGATGTTCCTTAACCTCCCTTATATGTTGGATATAGCGCACATCTTGAACCCAGTCCTTGTGGTCTATCAAGTTCTCCCAAGCCAGCTTGACCTTCTCTACGTCGTTGTTGCCCACAGAGGAAAGCATCTCCTTAAGCGTGTGGAGGAGGTGTATCCCAGCCCTAACAGACTTGCTAGGTATACATCCCTCATACAGACAGGAGCCGCCGAGATTGCCCTTGTCGTCGACCATCAATACGCTCATGCCGCCTTTGCTCAGCTCAAAGGCGCCGTGGTAGCCGCCCCGCCGGCGCCTATTATGACCACGTCGTACCTATCCCGTTTCGGTTCCCGCAGGAAGTCGGGATCGGTGGGGGGATATACGGGGTATTTTCCCAATTCCATTATTGTCAAAATATTGACATTATTTCAAAATAATTTTCAGCAGTAGACGAGATAAGTGAAAGACATAAAGCGTATTGTGAAGCGTATAATATCGTTTATAAATATAGAAA
>LOCH01000136.1:0-2121 GCA_001516765.1 Vulcanisaeta sp. MG_3
AGCAAACGCTTAATATAACAACACGTACCGAAGGCAATGATGAAGAAACTACAGAGGGTTGTGTTAGTGTAAGAAAGCGCAAACATTCCTCGTGTTTTAAACATGACCCGATTAGGGTTGTAAGCTTTAATTCAATAACGAAGGATTGTGGGGTGGGTGAATATTGCTGTCACAAAGCCCCAAATGGTTATTGGCGGCCATGTGGAGCCGAGTAAAGCCATTAGTGTATTATATAGGGTTCGATTACTGGTCACAGCCAGTACGGGTATTGAGAATATTGTGGATATTATGAATACAACCAATGTATTTCTAAATCTATACATCGATCTACCTGCATCCTCATCTCTTAAATGCTTATCGCACAATCATGTTAAAGTGCTAGATAACTTGGTTGTTTACTTAATAACGTTACATTTATTTTTACATTGAGTTATACATCTGGCGTAACTTGTTAGCCCTCTCAATTAGCTTGAATGCGTATGGTTCTCTGGTCTTGATAAATCCACTATCAAGCTTAGTCTCGTGGAATTCCTCACGTGATTCAGGCAACATCTCAGACCAATAGGGATCAGCAACTCCTATGCTAACTTAGCCAATGACTTAGGTGGTTGTTGATCCTTAATAATAAATAACCGCTTAAGGGTTAAGCGATCTACGGTGTTGGTTTAGGTCTTTCATGACCTTTTGGGAGGCCGATTAGGGTGGGTGAGGAAATCAATGAATCACTTAAAGGGTGGGTAGAAGGACTGTTTATAAAGAGGCTTGCCCATGAGCTTATGGCAGAATGCATCCGCTCAATTTTGTTTTTGGCGAGTTGGCTAGGGGTTGTAGGCAGTGCCTACTTGGTACTAAGAGCGTACTCTTCATAACGGGTCTATGCCCACTCAATTGCTTCTACTGCCCAGTGAGTAGGGAGAGGTTTGGTAGGGACATCATGTTCATTAATGATAGACCAGTGATTAGGTTCCCTGACGACATAATTGACGAGCTAGACAGGGCGGGGTCTAATGGGTTAGCCATAAGTGGTGGTGACCCAATAGTCGTAGTCGACAGAGTAGTTTACCTAGTCAAGCTACTTAAGGAGAGCTACGGCCCTAGCTTCCACATACACATGTACACCCACGCCTTAAACCTAAACAGAGACGCTGTTGGGAAGCTAGCCAGTAGCGGTATTGATGAGGTGAGGATCCACGCAATAAGCCCCACACAATTAAGTGGTAAGTTGGAATTAATCAGGATACTTAGGGACGCGGGTATAGGCGTCGGCCTTGAGGTACCGGCATTGCCTAGGTTCGAAAATGAGATATTGAAGGTCGCCGAGACGCTGATAGGTAATGGTCTCATAACGTTTGTAAACATAAACGAGCTAGACGTGAGTCCGGCAAATATCGATAATCTAACCAGGATGGGGTATGTGCCGGGGCCCAATGGAAGTGTTGTGGGCAGTCTCGATGTGGGGCTTAGGTTGGCAAGTGAGATTAGGAGGAGGTGGCCCTGGGTAAACGTCAACGTCTGCACGTCCCGATCGAAGGATATTGCGCAGCTTGGGGCTAGGCTATTTAGGATTAACATAAGATCGAGTAGAGGTAATGAGGTTGTGCTTGATGATGGTACCGTGGAACAGCAGGGGAGTAAAGGTCCGGTGATTAAGTTGAGGATTGGTGGTAGGGAGTACACGGTGGAGGAGTAATCATCTACATTCATCAAGTGATTGTAATTCCCTAACGAGGTCACCCCACCTACTTACCTGCTTTATTAACTCGCCTCTGCAGTAAATCTCTATGGTTGAGATGCCATAGGCGTCCAGGACCTGGTGCGGTGGTGCTAAAAATGCGGTGGTCCACGCTACGTAGTTACCCTCGGGTCCTAGTGCCCTTATTTCCCTTTCGAACACTATCATGTACCTTGAACCTTTCAACTTGATTATCACTTTCAAACCCTTACTCCTCACCATAGATAGTACCTGCTCTATATCCTTTATCGTCACCATAACCTAATCACCCTTTACTGGCCTGAATGTGAAGGCCTTATAATATGTAATTACTCCCTCAGAGCTGACGAGAGCGAGGACCAATTGAGTCCCCATACTCTCACTATACTTGAGCACATTGAGTAGGTTCA
>LOCH01000136.1:2469-16850 GCA_001516765.1 Vulcanisaeta sp. MG_3
CCTCCTAACCTCAATTATCCTCTCCCTACTCATTGTATCCCTTGGCATCTTCAGTGCTGTAAGGCATCAATGTAAATATTTAAAAACCCACTATCATCACCATTACGGGATTAATCGTGGGTAAGAAAATACTGGTGCAGAGGCGTGGGAGGGCTAACTCACAATTCAGAAGCCCTAGTTGGATTAGGGAGGGTCCCGTAAGGTACCTATCAATGAGCGAGACTGAACTTAATGGTGCCACTAGGGGTATTGTCAGGGAGTTGATGCACGTACCTGGTCTAAATGCTCCCGTGGCGAGGATCGTGCTTGAGGATGGTAGGGAATTTCTGAACTATGCCGCAGAGGGTATGTACGTTGGTCAATTAATCGAGATCGGTGCCGCGGCAAAGCCCATGCCCGGCAATATATTGCCCATTGGTAAGGTGCCTGAGGGTACCATGGTTTATAACATAGAGAAGCGATTAAATGATGGCGGCAAGTTCGTTAGATCTGGCGGTACTTACGCCGTAGTCCTTGCGCATAAGGATGGAACAACCGTTGTCCAACTACCCAGTGGCAAGATAATGGAGGTTGATTCAAGATCTAGGGTGACCATCGGCATCGTCGCTGGTGGTGGTAGGATCGAGAAGCCCATGCTCAAGGCTGGCGCGAAGTACTACAGGGCAAAGGCTAAGGCCTGGAAGTACCCAACCGTTAGAGGTAAGGCTATGAACCCATATGCGCACCCACACGGTGGCGGTAGCCACCAGAAGGGTGAAACACCTGTGCCTAGGAACGCACCACCTGGTCAGAAGGTTGGTATAATAGCGCCACGCTGCACCGGTAGGCGTTGCCCACAGATCGTACCGAGGAGCAAGAGGGTTTGGGCCTCAGGGTATTCTAAGAAGACGAGACTTAAGAACAAGAGGTCAAACGCCCTACCCTCAGAGTAAGGTCATTTTGAGTATAATTCCTTACATTTCATAAATTCAGCGGTAAGCCTTGAATACTTATTAACGTCCTTATACCTAACTTCGTCAAGGTACTTCCTAACACCATTAATGACCACCTTAATCACATCACGTGTAGTTAGGTAATTCCCAAAGCGCTCCTGAACCCTACTAATAACTCCATTACAATCGGTATCGCTATCCAGTAACTCGTGTACGTAACTCATCGCGTCCTCCATTACCTTCTTGATCTCTGTCCAATGGACCTCACCAGCCCTAGTACTCACCAACCCCTGGGCTGGTAGGTTTGGAGACCATACGTAACCACAATCAAGGCACTTAAATGTCAAAGTCTCGGCCGCAACAATACTAATCCTCCTTGAGCCGCATTTCGGGCAGGAGATCCCTTGGATTGACATCGTAGATTCAACATTGCGCAATCTAAAATTACTTACTTGCAGTGATTTTGGGGATTACATTACCTATTTTGGGTTGGGTAAAGTTATGTGCTTACAGGGCACTCCTCTTTGGCTGAGCCATGAGATTAATGTGGGGCCGAAAACCACGGGGACCTTACTTAATTCTTCCACGTTCTTAGACCCTGTCAGGAACATGGCTGTCTTGAACTCCTTAAACAACCTGCTAATGAAGGCCCTGGCCTCGTTGTAGCCCTTTAGTGCCGATATTAGTAGGGGCTTTGACATTGAGAATACGTTCGCGCCTATGGCTATTGCCTTTGCCCCATCTAAACCACTCCTAACACCACCGGATGCAAACACTAGGCCATTATATACGCTTCTGACCTCACATATTGATGCAGCTGTGGGTATTCCCCAACCACTGAATACGTTAGCCTCATCCGTAGTTCCAGCCCTTATGCTCTCTATCCTAATGAATGAGGTACCACCAACACCAGCAACATCTATTGCGTCTGGGTTAACCCTGGATGCCAGGGCCTTGGCGACTTCCATGGATATTCCATTACCAACCTCCTTAACAATCAACGGCCTGTTGGCAACCCTCTTGATAAACCTCAACTTGTCAAGGACACCACGAAACCAGGGCTCACCCTCGGGCTGAAAAACCTCCTGGGCTGGGTTTAGGTGTATGGCTATTGCGTCCGCATTTATCATATCTATTGCCTGGGAAACCCAATCACTGAGCACCTTCTCATCAAGTCTAGAAACCTGTGGCGCACCGAGGTTGGCTATCTTGAGCGCCGTTGGTGCGTTCTCGGCAACAACCCTAAAGCTTCTGGCTGTCTCAGGCTTAACAATGGCAATTCTCTGGGAACCCACGTACATGCCAATGCCCAATTCCTCGGCGCACTTGGCAAGTACGGTATTAACCTTCTCGGCAGTTTCCGTACCACCTGTTATGGCACCTATTATGAATGGAAATGACAACCTCTTATTAAATACCGTAATTGATGTATCTACGTCTTCATAGTCAATCTCAGGCAATGCAATATGTATTAAGTGAACTTCATTAAATAGGTTCTCGCCCTCCTCAACCTCTTGACCTGCAGCTATCTTAATATGGTCATCCTTCCTACTCTCTATCATTCGTATGGAAAGCAACTCACGAAATAAAAATTTATCCTAGCTCAACCTTATATATTGCCTATATATCAATCAAGAGTTAATATATTGATTACACCCACTCTACCATATAAATTTATTAACAGAACAAGCTAATTGAGGTCTCGGTGATAGGAAAATGTTCACGATAAGGAAAACAAGTTGGATGAAGAACTGAACAATAGGAGAATAGTGTATAAGGGATACGTCGCAATCGAGTATATGCGAGATGGTAAAATAGTCGTTTGGAATGGTGGTAAGTCATACATCATTTAAAATATTTAAAATCAGTGATTAATTAAGGTACATCGTTAAATATTGTTTTTATCCTTGTTCGTATAATTAACCTTAATCCAGGCATTAACAACCTCATTTACCCAATCAGGAACCTTAAGATAATTCATTAATGAGGTTACACTCTTAATATTAACGTTACAATCATCAATATTCTTCACAAATTCTATGAACCACCCAGGGGCTTTCGATGCTACGGCAATTGTATATAATAATTCCTTGGGTTTTATATTCTGGAATACGGTATCTCCGACCTCTGTTCCCATTAATAGGTATGCTGCAAAGGATTTCCTAAGGATGGGATCGGCTTTAAGGTCTATATCATTCTTATCATTACCTGCTGAATCACCCACAACCTCGGCAACCTTAGTAGCCCTACCCCTGGCGATTATGGTTTGGGCTTGCTCGGGATTTCCATGGAATGACTCCCTACCCCTGAAGTATGATAGTATTGCTGCAATGAATGCGAGTATTGCTGCGGTGTGGTATGCGTAGTGGAAGCCTAACTGCATCGCTGGTGCTATTGCAGTTGGGAAGAAGGTTATGTTGTCAATCCTCGTTAGTACCGCTGGGCTTAGTGATATACCAGCCTGTTGAACCAGGGTCTTTATTGGGTCATAGCCCAGGAATGCTGCGAACAGTGCATAGACTGGGGGTATTGAGACAAGGGCCTTGGCATCGCTTATGGGAACACCCGCACTCAGTAATGCCTTGTATAAAGCCGCTGGTAATGCGGCTGCGGAGCCTGTGATTATTAATGTTAGGAATACCGCAAAGCTCATTAATGTTCCCATGTTTTGCATCGATGCCCTAAGCCCAGACGCGGCTGCCCTGTCCCTAGGTGGTGCTGCGCTTAGTATTGAGACTATGTTTGGTGATTGGAATAGGCCTGAGCCCATACCCATTATTACGAGTATTATGGCAAACTCTATGTAATTGAAGTCAATAGGTAATAATGATAGTAATTCGAAACCCACCCCAAGTAGTATGGCTCCCAGTGTGGACACAACCCTCGCGCCAAACCTATTAAGTAGTTTACCGCCTATTGGTGCGAATATCGCGTTGGCTATGCTGCTTGGTATTAGGAATATGCCTGCCCAGAGTGGCGTTTCTGAGTACGGTATTTTGTACACCATTGGTAGGTATATTGCCTGTAGCAATAGTGATAGAACGAACATATTGGCACCCATCGCCATAAACAGGAAGAATGAACTCAATACACCATAGGTGAACTGCCTTATCCTAAACAAATCAATCTTAAGCATAGGTTCCCTGAATCTACTCTCGATAGCGACGAGAACCCCAAGGAGTGAAGCACCGATTATTAGGCTAACCCATACAGAGGGATTTCCCCAACCCAACGATGAGTGCCCATAGGGCATCATTGATAGTAATAAGCCCATTAATATCGAAACCAATGACACAACTAATACTGTTGCACCGACGAAGTCAATACTAACCTTGCTAATGCCTGACGGTAACCTATAGACACTCCTCAACGCCCAAAGCGTACTTACTAAGCCTATGGGTACGTTGAATAGGAAGACCCACCTCCAATTAATTACGGCCAATATACCACCAAGCACAAGTCCGGTGACGCTGCCAGCGCTAAAGGATATGCCAACAATTCCCTGCGCCACGCCTCTCCTATCGGGTGGGTACACGTCAGTGATTAATGCGGCACTATTGCTGAACATCATCGAACCAGCAATGCCCTGGATAAACCTATAGGCTACTAACTGAAGACCAGCTATTGCGCCATATCCTGGTACAAAACCCATTAGCAGGGATATGGCAGTGAATATGGCATCACCTACCGTGAACACCCTACCCCTACCAAGCATGTCCGAGAGCCTACCAATTATTGGGACAGCAATTGCCGTGACCAGTGGGTATGAGAACATTAACCACATCATTAATTCGAAACCCAATGAGGACATTGGGTTTATACCAATACCGTTCAGTATTGCAGGTAATGCAATAACTATTGATGCCATGTTCATTGATCCAAGCAGTGATCCAAGGAGGGCATTTATTAATACGGCCCTTCTCTGACCCTCACTTACTGAAGACCAAAGTTCCGCCTTCATACGATTATGGCTTACGGGGTACCCTAACTTTATAAAACCTTCTATGTTTGTGATATCGGCTATTTATACTATTTATGAAAAAGCTTAAGTATTGTATGTCATAATTAGGACATATGGAGCGAGCATTAATAGTCGGACTCGGGTTCATAGCCACCAACCTAGCTAAGCACCTAGTTAATAGGGGACTTGAGGTTCACGTGACCTACAGGTCTGTACACGGTAGTAAGGCATTGATGGCTAAGGACCTACTTGAGATTGGCGTTAAGATGCATAGGCTGGACCCTGGTGATTATAATAGTGTCGTGAATACCATAAGCACGGTCAAACCAAGTTACGTTTTCAATACCGTGGGGTTACTGAGCGGTTCCTGGAACGAGCTGTGGCATGCCCATGTGGAGGTTCCTAGGAATATAGCCAGGGCGATCCTTAGTGTTAATAAGTCCATAAGGCTCATACACATAAGTGCCTCGGCGGCGGTGGGTAAGATTGGCAACGTCATAAGTGAGGAGCCGGAGCACTGCAGCTATGCATACGTAAACCCCAGGAGTGATTATGAGAGGTCTAAGTGCGATGGCGAGAGAACTATTAAGGAATTGGGTAAGGAAGGACTTGATTATGTAATCGTTAGGCCAACGTTTGTTTACGGCTATTACAATGACCATAACGAATTCCTCAGCTTATATAGGGTGGTGAGGAGGGGCTTGATTCCATTACTCCGAGGACACGTTAACGCAATATACGTTGGCTACCTAGTACAATTGCTCGAAAAGGTTGCTGTTAGTGAGGATTTTAGGGATAAATTCCTATATGCAACCGAGTGCGTAATGTATAACCTGGGCGACATCCCACTACTAATGGCTAATTACTTAGGCATTAGCGGCATTAAATTACCAATACCCACAGGGCTAGCCGGCTTATTTCTGCCAAGTGGCGCAAGATCTCTGCTCAAGTATATCAACACCCAGTATGATTGCAGCAATACCCAGAGGATCCTTGGCAACATGGAGCCAGCGCTCGATAGGGGTGTTAAGGAAATTGTTGATTGGATTCGTAGGGTCTACGGTTAATTTAATTAAGTGGGGAAGCACTGCTGTAAGTAATGAGTGAGCCTAGGGTTGCTGGGGTATTGATGCTGATCACGGGTGCCTTCCTACTAATACCTGTAGTCCTGCTTGGCACCGCATCAATAATCCTAGTACCAATACCAAGCCTCGCAACCACATTCCTATGGGCCCTAACACTCATTGCGGTGGCACTGGCGGTACTGAACATAGGGGCTGGAGCCATGCTGCTTTCCAGGCCTGAGGATAGTGAGGTCAGGACCTTGGGTATTGTTGTTTCGGTGATTAACCTTGCGTTTACGTGGTGGACCATCATTGGCGCCGTCTTCGCAGTGCTTGAATTGGCATTTTTAATATAGAGGAATAATTTAATTACCTGAGTGCTCGGTATAGTTTCGTGAAGGTAATACCACTCGGTATTGGTGGTTGGGTTTCAAACCCACTATTGGGCAATGTATCCCTACTAATCGAGGTTGGTGATTCCAGAATCCTCGTGGATGCTGGTGAGGGCACATATAGGGCATTGAGGATTTGTGGTTTTAATATTAATGATGTTGACCTAATCCTCATAACCCATAGACATGGTGATCACTTGATGGGGCTATCCACATTGGCGTTATATGTGAAGTCCATGGGCAGGGTACTCAGGGTCTATGGACCCAGCGATGTGGATATACCCAAACTCTTCGATGCATTGGGCATACCCCAGTACCTATCCGCAATTGATTTCCACCCAATAGAACCAAGCAACGAACCTCAACTGGTGATAGATCAGGGTAGTTATAAAGTGTATGCCGTATCCGCCGATCACACAGTACCTGCACTCGCGTATAGGATTGATGGAGCTGATGGAACATGCGTCACGTACAGTGGTGACACACGACCAACCAATAATATAATCAACCTAGCCAGAAACTGCACGCTATTAATACACGAAACCTCCGGAAACCCAGGTACCGAGGAACAATCCCATGTTAACGGCCACTCAACCACCAACGAGGCCGTACAAATAGCCAGAGAGGCTGGCGTTAAGTTCCTAATGCCAATACATTACTATGTTGAATCTCCAATAATACCCTGCCTACAGAATGTGAGGCTTGTTTTACCGATACCGTGCACACCCATTGATCTAAGTAAATTAAAATAATATTAGGTAATGCTTATTCGATTTAAGATGCTGTCAACACCCATATTTGCAGTAACATTAGTTGCTTGGGTTCTATTTAATATCTATAAGGACTTACTGAGTGAATACCAGGAATTAGCGGAGCTGGAGGGCGCATCGTCGACATATATATTGTTCAGGATAATAGCGCCAATAACTGAGGGTAGTTGGTTCACGATGATGGTGCTCTCGTTCATAATTAATTAGCATCTGTTATTCTACCCATTAGTTCTTACGGAGACACCATGGCAATTCAATTTTCCGCCAACAGGCGACCAAACAGTCACGATATTCGCCATAGAATCAATTTCAAGTAAGGCCGTTGCCTGGAGAACCCTGGCCTCATCAGCACTTGTCGTTGCCCTACCGGTGATGATACTGAGCTACCTAGTAATGGGTAGGTTATTGGAGGGATTCAATATAGGCAGCATAAAGGGTTGAACAGTCACTAACTATTTTTAACTATTCACATTTATTAATACATATTTCAATTAATGCATAAACGCTGAAGGTCCTTGGAGAGAAGGGTTTTTAAATCTGATATCAAATCCGATATTGGATAGATATGTTCGGGATAACAAAGTGGGGTGCGTGGATAATACTAAACCAGATATCGGATAGGGTAAAAATCAGTGACTTAAGAGCGAAGGTGCCGCTGTATGGTGCAGCCTTTGATTACGCGATAAGCACACTGCAAATGGCTGGTTTGGTGAGGGTTGTGAGGGAGGGTAATGAGGAGTATGTCGAGTTAACGGATCTGGGGAAGAACGTTAAGAGTTGGTATGCAAGCTATCCATACACACCTCCACCAATGCCCTGGGGACCTGGTTGGGGATGGTTCTTCGGAGGTTGGCATGGTGGTTGGCGTAAGTGGCGTTGGTGGCCAGACTGGTAATAATAATGCATACGTAAATCCACCTTAAAATTACCCAATTATTTTTGTTGGTATCTTCCTCATAGCCCTAGCGATAGGTGACGCCACATTAGCTGCTAAGCGAATAAGAGTTACTGTACTACCTCTAATCTCGAGCTTGCTAAATACGCTAAGTAATGCCGTGATTGGATCATCCAACCTTTTAAGAACACGTAACCACAAACCGTAATCCGCAATTACTACGTATCGGTAGGAACCAGGTTCTGGATTTATTAATAAATCGATGCTTTTGCAAGAGTTGTCGAATGCCATGTGAAGGCCTAGGGTATTGATGCCGTTAATACTATATGTATTTCTTAAATATTGGACGACGTCATTGGGCAGGTTTTTACCGATTAATAGAACATCGATGTTCCACCCATTCACTGATTTTAGGAAATCCTCATCCTTATTTAGTTCCTCACAAAGTACCTTAGTCCATTCCTTACTTGGGAATACGAACATCAAGGCGCAAACATCCCTCAAGTTTTAAACATAACTCAATTGGGGTTGTGGGCTTTAGTTCAATAACGATAGATAATTCACTAGGCATTTATTGAATTCCGACCTGCACCTGCGGCAATCGTCCGTGTACCACGGCTTTAGGCATTGGGCCATGGCCTCCCGATAAACCCTCTCCGCGTAATCAACCCTCTGGCTAATCATTGGTAAAGCCATACAAAACTATCATAAAAACTTACGAAATCTCTTTAAGATAATAATAATGTCCTATGAGGACCCTTTTTATCGCATATATATTCTACAAATAATACTTCAACTCTAGAAATTTAGGTGCTTTATTTTCGTATTTGGTGTAGAAAGAGGTTGCTTTATCGCTTTACTTTGTCTTCCATTCTATTTCTAATTTTATTGAAAATAGAAATATAAACGTTCAACAAAGCATTTAACACACAAAAACACCATATCTAGGTAAAACATGTTCAAGTATGTATTTGGCCCGGTACCATCACGTAGACTTGGACGTTCATTGGGCGTTAATGTTGTTCCACTTAAGTACTGCAACTTCAATTGCATATATTGCCAACTCGGTAGAACTAAGTATCTGGTTAATGACCAAAGTATGTTTTACGAACCGGAGGAAATAATTAGAGAAATGGAAATAGCCGTTAAATCCAGGGATTACGATTACCTAACATTTATCGGTGATGGAGAACCTACGCTATACGCCGGCCTTGGGAAAGCTAATAAGGTGGGCTAGAGAGAATCAGGGGAAACCCTTAGCAATACTGACTAACGGCGCTAAACTAGCCGATGAGACCGTGAGGAATTGGCTTAGTGAATTAGACGTTGTTAAGGTTAGCACTGATGCCTGTAATGAAAGGGTATTCAGGATGGTTAATAGACCACATAGGAGCATAACATTTGAGGGATTTATTAATGGTCTTGAGAAATTCAGGGAGGAATTCAGCGGCCAAATATGGAGTGAGGTTATGCTGGTACACGGAGTAAATGACACCGAGGAGTGCGCCGAGAAGGTAGGTGAGGTGCTGAGTAGGTATAGACCCGATAGGGTGTATTTAATGGTACCCACACGCCCACCTGCAGAACCGTGGGTAAAACCACCAACTTCAGAGACATTGATTAAATTCGCAAATACTATTTCGAAGTACATAAATAAGGATAGGATATTCATAATAGATTATATCGAGAGAGGGGAGTTTTACATAGATAAAAATGATCCATTAAGCAGCATATTAAATATACTCAAGGTTCAACCAATGACTATTGAACAAATAATGGATATCATTAAGAGAAATAAGTTAGAGCCAGGTATTGTAGATGAGTTAAGGAAATTCGTTAAAGAGGTTGTGTTCAACGGCACTAAATATCTCGTGTACTCAGGCAATGATTAATTAATAATTGAAACTAAGCCCAGCTCCTATATACATCACCCATCAGATGGGCAAGTCATCAGCACCACAGAAGCAGCACAATTATTGCTTAATAACTTTTGGGTTGTTTAAGTCTATTCTTTATAAATAGGTTATCTAACCAACCACGTGCAAACCAGGATAAGCCACATAACGTACTACGTAGACCTGAAGTCCCTGTACATCCAGTTCCTTGGCTGCAACCTGCATTGCCCTTGGTGCATTAGAAAATTAACACCGTGGGATCACCATCTGGATAAAGAGACATTGGTGGGCATTAAGTTCCAGGGTCTTCTCACAATAGAGGAATTCAAGGAAGTAATCAATGGAGTTAAGGAGTTAGAGGACGCCGTGCTTGGTGGTGAAGAACCCACAATAGACCCATCATTACCGTTGATAATCAGGATCCTTAGGGAGCACAATGTAAATATTCGACTCCTCACGAATGCCTATGAAATATCCACCGAATTACTTAATGAGTTGGTCATGTGCGCATCATGTGAGGTTGTTGTTAGTTTGAAGTCGTTAAATCCTGAGGTTTATCGGAGGTATGTTGGTGGCGAGTTAAATACCGTACTCCGCAATATTGAGAAATTGATCGGACGTGGCATTAAGGTTATCTTTGAGACGGTGTTAATACCAGGGATTAATGGGCCTGCGGAGGTGGAGGAAATAGCTCGGTACATAAGCACCATTACGGATAAACCAACCTTAATAATCGACCCATTAGTCCCAATCCCAGACACGCCCTGGAGAAGACCTACTAATGAGGAGATTGCGGAGGCCGCGAGGAGGGCCAGTAAGTACGTTAACGTTGTGATGCATGAGAGAGGCAGGCCAAGTAGGGTGGTTGTGCTATATCCAAGGGTTTCAGTAAAAACTAATTAAAGGAATGCGGCCACTATAGCCGTCACAATGATTACGGCGCCCAGTAATTTCATGAGCGTTAACTTCTCCCTACGCATTACATGGGACATCGCCTGGGCTATTAGGGGCATGCTGCCGGTCATGATGACCGTTAATCCAAGCCCGATTAGGTCCATGGAGTAGGCGTATAGAGCCACGCCTGCGCCTAGATCAAGTACTGCCACTAGAGGTAGGCGTGTTCTCGCTGTTGACCTTATTGCCGTGGTAATATCGTTGCGTATTGCATAATTTATGATCAGTAGTATTATGCCGGCCGTGGCAACCCTCGTAAATGATAGGGTTATGGGGTTTAAGCCGCTTATATCGGCCACCTTAATCATTGTCTGACCAACAGCCCAAGCCATCGCGGCGCCTAGCGCCAGGGCTATGCCCCTGATCGTTATCCTGGTGCGTTCACGAGATAGTAAATAGACCCCGAGAACCACGAGTAGGCTTGAGACCACCTTGTAGATCGTTAATGGCTCCCCAAGTAGTGTTGCCATTAGTACGGCAATTGGTATGTACGTATACGACACGGGCGCGGCTATCGATACGCCGGAGTAGTTTATGGACATTAAATATAATGAATCACCAACGGCTAGCGATAATAAGCCGCTCAAGGAATCCCAAACAGTCCCTGCGTTAAATCCAAATACGATGGCAGGTATTAGTAAGATTAATGATGCATAAAGCATCCTTAGGAAATTAACGGTTAATGGATTAATACTCTTCATGAAGTCGCCATAAACTATGGATGCCCAGGCCCAAATAAACGCCGTGGTAAATGCCGGCAATGCATTAAGTGCTAACATCGCCCTTAGGACAAACCTACACTAAATAAGTATTAATTAGGACCGAAGACAATCTTTATGTTTTGATCAGGTTTCATGAATGATGGAACCCTTCTGGCCAATTCCTCCCTAATGCCATCAATACCATACTTATTCACGAACTCCGCCATACTCCTTGCGCCTGATTTTGCGTAAAGTCCAAGAATTATTTCGGTTGCGATTTCCGCATCCTTCGGGTCTATTGCACCAATGACGTGTCCAAGTTTTGTTGGTCCGCCACCCACGGTAATTAAAACCCTAATTTTTAGAACCAAATGGCTACATCATCCCTGGCCCTAAGCATGACCCTTCCATCACCATACTTCCTAGAAACCTCGTCAAAATCCTCAATTGATTAGTGAACCATTTACTGGGATCCTTGCCGACGCCCTGCCTGATCCTTACTGAAACCCACGGGTTATCACCACGGTTCTTATAAATACCCTCGTGCCCCTCGGATAAACAATCCTATGAACCTCGGAATATCTAAAACTCACGTTGAGCTACTGCATGAAAGTGCTATTTAAGTGTTCGTTAAGGAACAAACCTCATTATTTATTGGCTTACCCTATTTCTACATTTTCCTGCAAATATTATTGCTAAGTACTGCGTTTGGTATTTTGATTAGAATAATGTATGGTTTATGTCATTTAGCAGCATTCCCAATAGTTCTATTGCCCACCTATTGCTGCAATTTAAGACTTAAAAGTTCCACCCCGGAACTAAGTTCTGGTGCGGAACCTTTTCGACACTAGGCCTAAGAGTTCAAGGGGTGAGCTCTATGATAGGGAGGATGAACTTAAGTTCCTAGACAGAGTTGTTGATAGACCGTTAATAGTTGTGTTGGGTATTAGGCGTATTGGCAAGACCTCTCTATTGAAGGCGTTCCTCGAGCCTTATAATGGGATTTATATTGATCTTAGGGGTGCGGGTACTCATATTGAGCTTTACGAGAGGTTGAGCGAAGGCATCTCAAGTGGCTTGGGTAAGTTGAGGAGGTTCCTTGAGGGAATTAGGGGTATTAGCATAATGGGTGTTAGCGTGAGTATTAAATGGCGTGGGCAAGACTCAATAAGTTTACTTGGTCTGCTTGAGGAGCTTAATAGGAGGGGGCGGTTCATTGTGGTTTTCGATGAGGCTCAGGAGGTTAGGCCAGTCTTATCGGCCGAGCTTAGGAGGGTAATAGCCTACTCCTACGATAACTTAGGCAACATAACCATCGTGCTGAGCGGTTCACAAATAGGGCTTATGGAAAACTTCATGGGTCTAGGTAACGTAAACTCGCCCCTGTTTGGGAGATACGCTGTTAGGCTTGTGGTACCTAGGTTCACAAGTGATCAATCACGCGAGTTCCTAACAATAGGCTTCAGGGAGGCTGGTGTACAACCCCCAGCGGATGTCCTCGAGGAGGCTGTGGCGTTTTTTGATGGAATACCAGGCTGGCTTGTGCATTTCGGTAGGAGTTATGTTGATGGTATCATGGACATGGGCGAGATCAAGGAAAGGGCTGTATCAATAGCCATGAGCGAGCTCAGTAGGCTATCAAGGAGGGAAAGGGCTGTATTGAAGGCGATAGCCAACGGTGCGGTAACATGGGGTTCAGCGAGGAGACTGGCTGAGGAATACCTTGGGGAGACAATACCAAAATCAACATTGACCAGGATTGTGAATAAACTCGAGGCCTTAAGTATAATCAAGGATTACAAATTCCTGGACAATGTCTACATGGAGGCAGCTAAACAGTTAAAATTAACCTAGAGAGGTGCCGAACAAATCATGAAACGAGGTTTGTGTGCCCTGATAGGATGATTATTCACACAGTGAGACAACTCCGTCCTTAGAAGGGCGAGATTTGCCGTTTGCTTATCATGCCCCTAATCATACCGACGCAGGGTTAGGGCTTGACTTAATCTACCTTGCTCACAAACCACGAAGACGATACAACGAAGGGAAGGATGTTCGCTAGGCCCACTGGGATTTGTGCTTGGGTTTTCTTGTGGTGGTTGTGCCTTGGGTTTGCTTGGGTGGTTTGTTTGTCATCACGTTAGTACTACCTTTGGTAGTTTCCCTATTATTTTCCTCGGTACGTGTTGTTGGATCAAGTGTTTATTGTGGTTGTCATTATTGCGTGTAGTTGGTGTTGTGTTGCTGTGGAGCACTGGGTATCGCCTACTCACTACGCTAACGACCACGTGGTTACGCACCGCGTGCAAATAGGCAATGTTCCTAGGCACTTCGTAATCATTACCCACCTTGAATGGAACAATCGCTTGGTTTGTTCGTAGTGCCTTATAAGCCTAATTGATAAAATAAATATTGGCGGGTGTGAGCGTGGAATGGCCGCTTGGGTGGCTAATGACGTATCAAGGAGCTGATTGCCAGTTATGGAGCTACGTTCACAATAAGTGTATGGGATCAAAACTATGCAGTGAAGCAACAAAAACACTCATGAATGAACTTGGGAAGCATAGGTGTTTCGACAATGCGCCGAATTAGGCGCATTGCTGCCTCGGCTATGGGTGGGTTCAAAATCAATGGGCCGCCCAAAATGGGCAAAGGCCCGATGGTTAATGAGGAGGACCAGGAGCCGAGCAACAAAGCCTCCCTGCCCAAACCCACCCAGGCAGGGAGGATAGAAACATGCACCGAGCTGATAAGACAAGCAACGAAGTGCCTAGAGAACAACGACAAACAATGCGTCACGAGACTCATCGAGGAGTT
>LOCH01000137.1:0-1379 GCA_001516765.1 Vulcanisaeta sp. MG_3
ATTTACTTGCAATGTATATATTATTTGTGGCCTTAGCCGAGGCTATAGCGATCTATGGCTTCGTGGTGTTCTTCATATTGATTTGAGATAGAAAGTTACGAAGACCAGAATTCAAATTTAACCATTTAGAAGTTCCTTAGTAAGGTCCTCATAGAACTTGCTTGTTTGTTCTAATGATTTTATGTTTACGTTCTCATTTGGACCATGTGCGTTCTCTCCGATTGGTCCGAAGTCTATTGCCTCTATGCCAAGTGGTGAGAAGTACTTGGAGTCGCTTGCCCCAGCCATCTCCATAACAATGGGCTCCACGCCTAATTTCCTCAAAACCTCCATGGCTGTTGTCACCAGCTTGGAATCCCTTGGTGTGTTGAGGTAACCAACACCACCCTCAGCCCTAACATCAACCTCAATATCCTGGAAGTAGTCCTGTATTGCCTCCATCATTGCCTCCCTAATGGCCAGTGGATCATCAGTCATGGCCCTAACATTAATCACAAACTCATGAAAACCATCAGCAAACCTGTACACGTTGGGTGTTGCGGTAACACCGTAAATGCTCTGTGCCTTGACCTTGGGGTTAACCCTACTCAGCAGTAATAACGCCTTAACAGTGTTGGTTAAGCCCAAGTCGACATCCTGCATTGGGCATCCCCGGCATGGCTTGACTACCTCAGCCTCAACCCATGTTGGCGTCACATTTTCCTTAACGAAGGAACCCCTAATGCTTGCTAGGTACGCATTATTAACCCATAGGTACTGGGACAGGGCTATTAATGGGTGTGAATCCACACCAGGTACGAAATATGCCGCATGGTGTGGCGGCCTAACCTTGTAATCAAGCTTGAACCTAACAACCTCCCTAACACCATTCACCGTCGCCTTCAACCCCTTAGTCCTTATAGCGGCGTTGAATATAGCCCTCCTCCTATTTATAATGACCATGCCATAACCATCAGCATTAATGACGTAGTTAGGCCTCAAGCCATTACTTAGTAGGTAGTCTCTAACAACCCTTGCGCCATTTTCGCCACCAACCTCCTCATCGGTAGTGAAGGCGACGATCAACGTACCCCTATTAACCTCACCAACAAGTCCCTCAAGGGCCTTGAGGACAGCTGCAGCGTTACCCTTATCATCAAGCACACCCCTACCATACGCAACATCACCAACAATAGTCAACCTAAGTGGGTCAAATCTCCACTCATCACGAACGAAAGGGACAACATCGAGATGAGCCATCATTAATACCCTGGGTTCTGAGCCGTTGCCAACAACACCAATGATGCTCCTATAACCATTACTAATAAGCGTCTTTGTCCTAATGCCTAAACCATTCAGTAATCCCTCAACGAAATCCACGACACCAGGGTCTGGGTACT
>LOCH01000137.1:2201-3944 GCA_001516765.1 Vulcanisaeta sp. MG_3
ATACCTATATTTGCCATGTTCTCATCAAACTCCATCTCGATCACACCATCGAACACGTACTCCACAGTATTCAACAAATTATCAACATCCTCTGTCGTCACATGGGCAACAATGAAGGAAACCAGGTTTCGGCTCCGTGATAACGCCTTCAACTGCTTAAGCATTGCTATCAACCCCCTGGGATCCACGTTTACGAGTAGGTCATTTATTGAGTCAATTATTAAGCCACGAACACCCTTAGAGTAAACGGCCTGCCCAACCTTATTAATTACCTGGCCCGGATCGAATTCCGTAATAAAATCAATAACATTGGGTGACTTAACCTTACGTTGATCGCTGATCGTGAAGCCATCAATTATGAACAATCTATCGCTGAAGTTCTTGAGTTCATCAACTACGGATTCTGGGTTGTCGTCGAAGGTTACGTATAATAATGGGTAGTTATTAAGGACACTCTTGGCAAGGAGTTTAACGAGCAAGGTCTTTCCCATACCTAGGTCACCCCTTATGAGGACCATGTAACCGAAGGGGAACCCCTCAATTAGATCACTAAGGACCTCGCACTTAAGCAACTCCATACTTAACCCAATAAATGCTTAAGGAAAAGTAAATAAGCATTACCAACACGTTGAAACACCCGCGGTAAAACCATCGCTGGTATTTACCACCTATTCCTTGAATTAAAATCGTAATAAATCTTTACAAATATAAAGCGGCAAAAGGTACTTAAAACCCGACCCCAATGTTTTAGTTGGTGAAGAGGGAGGAGGTGCCCGACCGCTGATGACCGCGGCTATACACTGATTTCCCTAATCATAAAAGGCATACCTGGTCAGGGCAGGTCAGTCTCCTCACCAATCAGCACTGCAATGAATCATCAACCCATAGAGAAAGCAAAGACCCGGCTCAAAAAGGCAACTGTTCATTTAAAATAACAACATATATGCTATTCTCTTTCCACAAACAGGATAACTAACTTTAAAGGCCTAAAACCACGGTGAACGATTGATGAGCATAGAAAGGGAAATAGACAAGGCATTAATAACGATTGGAAGAGCACGGATGGGCAAGGTAAAATGCCAAGACGCCCTTGACGAATTGTGGGAATTACTCATCAATATAGATTTCGAAATAAGAACGCGCAGAAGCACGCAACACGTAATGTGCAATTAAACGCAACCCTCGACACCACCTCATTACACAGCCAATCCCCGCCCCGAAGTACTAACCAATATAGCACTCATCGTAGGAAACAAGAAGCAAACAAAATTCATGGCGGACCCGCCGGGATTTGAACCCGGGTTCTCTCGTGGTGGGTTGTTTGTTTTATAGTGGTTGTGCTTTGGGTTTGCTTGGGTTGCTTGTTGGTCCTCACGCCAGTGTTACCTTTGGTAGTTTTTCCATCATTGCCTTCAGCACGTGTTGTTGTGTTGGTGTTTGTTGTGGTTGTTCTTCATGAGTATGGCGTGTTTCTGTTTTGTGCCTAGTTCCTAGGCACGTTCAAGTTATCGCCAGCCTTGAGTGGAGAGTGGTTGGGTCTTCGAGTTCGTAGTGCCTTATAAGTCTATTTGATAAAATAACTGTTGGGTGTGGGTGTGGATTGGCCGCTAGCTTGGTTAATGACTTATGGAGGAGTTGATTGCAGCTTATGGAGCCATGCCCATCGAGTATGTATGGAAGCAGAACTATGCAGCGAGGCAGCCAAAACACTCATGAATGAACTTGAGAAACATAGGTGTTTCG
>LOCH01000138.1:0-1065 GCA_001516765.1 Vulcanisaeta sp. MG_3
CTCCTATCATTGCTCTCATTTTCCATTTTGTGGTTTTTGGGGCTTGTTCTATTGCTTGCCTTAACCTATTTATGTTATTGAGTACTCTCTCCTTTGCCTTATTTGGTAGTTCTATTGTGTTGAGGTAGTTCGTTGTTCTTTCTAGGTTTATTGTTGTTGTTTTGTATAGTCCCCAGTCGTTTGATGTTAATTGCGTTATTCTACCCAGGTCTATTGTGTCGTTTGTGTCCTTATCGCCTAGTTCGAATTTGTAGAGCATGGCTATTATGTCCTTAATATCCTTCTCATTTATCTCCCATATCTGGAGCTTGGTCATTAGTAGGTCACTCGGTGGTATTGTTGGTGAGAACCTCTCGAGCCTATCCGAGAGGTCTATGACGTGGCTCTCCCTGAATATGTCTAGGAAAACGTCAATTCTCATATTGAATTTAGGATCCATGAACTTAAGCCTCTCCCAGCCATGGAGTGCATTAAAATGTTTATCCGCTATAATACCGATGGTTTCTAGCGCCTTAGAAATCTTCCCTGAATCCCTCTTATGTGATGCTAAATCGATATCCTTAGGCTCTCGTTTAAGGAGTGGAACCTCTGGGTATATGTCACGTACTAGGAAGTAGATGGCTATACCACCAAGTAACCTGCACGTTACCTTGTTATTAGAACATATGTTAACAATTTCTAAGCCCCTATTTAGTTTTTCTTCAGTAATATCCTGACCCATCTAGCAATTTTTTCTCATTATGCTTATAAGCCTTTCTCACATGCACCTTTATTCGCAATAATTAGATCTTAATAATAGATCTTATTTGGTATAGTGATGCGGGAAAACTTTTTAAGTAATTGTGGGAAGGCAAGAATAATGGGAGATAGGATTAGAGTTGTTTTAGTATCTGATCTACATGGTTCGGAGATAGCCTATGCAAAACTTGCAAACATACCAAAAATATACAAGGCAGATATTGTAATACTTAATGGTGATTTAACAGGTAAGGCTCTAATGCCAATTATTAAGCTTAAGAATAACCAATACACTGCCAACGTCTTCGGCGAGGTTAAGACTTTCGA
>LOCH01000138.1:1905-4600 GCA_001516765.1 Vulcanisaeta sp. MG_3
CACCCTGGCATACTGAAAGGGAAATACCCGAGGATGAAATTAAGAGAAGGCTGGAGAAACTGTTTGGGAGTATTGAACCGAGTAAAATGACTAGAGTGTTAGCTGCAATACATGTACCACCTTATGGCACAACGATAGACCTAGCGCCCAAACTAACCCCAGATTTGAGACCAGTAACCGCTGGTGGTGAGATGGTCATGGATCACGCCGGCAGTACAGCCGTTAGAGAAATTCTTGAGAATTACGGCCCCGCAATCGGCCTCCATGGTCATATTCACGAATCTCCCGGTATAGACTATTTACAATGTAAATGTGGCCGTAAGGTTCCCGTAGTAAATGCCGGTAGTGAATACATGGTTGGAGCCCTAAGGCTTGCCTATTTGATTATTGAGGATGGAAAATTAAAGGATAAAATCTTCGTTAGAGGCTAATACCGATGTAAATTAAGAGCAACCAGGAAAATTACTGGAAATTTTAAAATAGTATTATTGTTTAATGGTGACAGTAGCATTTATAAGCAAGCCTTAATTACAAGGGCTGGGAGATATAGAGTGGAGGGTGACGATGAGTCATCCAGCGTAGAACCTTACGAACGTTACGTGAGCACACTATACGACGAATTGGCGTCCAGATACGAAATAGTTTATTTAAAAGCTTCCAAGTATTATAGGCATCTGTATGGTGAACTTTACGGAGTGTTTAAGGAGTATTTTGATAACATAAAAATAAGGAGTAAGGTCCTCGATCTCGGTAGTGGTACTGGTATCTGGAGTAGGTTTCTTAGATCGCGTGGCTATCACGTGGTTAGTCTAGACATATCCTATGCGTCAGTTAATAAATGTAAGAGAGCCAGAAGATGCAGTGACCCTATTCAGGGTGATGCTGTCAGGTTGCCCTTTAGGGATGGGTATTTCGATGCCGTCATAGCTTACGGCAGTGTTTTCAATCACATTATAGAGTCTGAGAACGCATTTAAGGAGGTCTCTAGAGTGTTGGAGAAGGGTGGCTACTTAATATTCGATGCCGATAATCTAGTGTGTATAGACATGGCATATGAAGCATTGTTGGGTGGCATATCAGCGAGGAGGTTTTTGAAGGGGTTACTCGATGGTAAGGGCCATGTTGGTTATTGGTATGGCCATAATAATGAGATATTGCCATTTAGATTCTTTACGTATAAGGAACTAACAAGTATGTTGCACGAACGCGGATTTAAAGTAATCGATGTCAAAGGTATACACGTACTCTCCAATATAATACCATCGAGGCTACACCAATGGGGTGATAATAAGATCAAGAAGCTTGCCGCATTATTTTACGAGTTTGATAATATACTAGGTAACTATGCACCGTTTAAGTATTTGGCGACGACTTTCATTATAATTAGTAGGAAGGTTGGTTCGTGATTTTAAACACAACTTAGAACCATCTTATTATTGTTGTTTTTCTGTCTGTTAGGAAGTCTATTACGTCTATTTGTGGGTGGTGGCTTCCGAGTCCAGATATCCCCCTACCTCCGAATGGGAACCAACCGACCGGTGCCGCTATGCCAATGTTGACGCCAACGTTGCCCACATTCACGTTATTCACGAAGTACCTAGCCCAGGCACCACTCTGGGTGAATATCGCGGCTGAGTGGTGGTACTTACCCCTATTGATCCAGTCAATAACCTCATCGAGGTTGCCAGCCCTCATCAAATTCGCAACAGGTCCAAAGACCTCCTCCCTAACGATGTCCATGTCCGGACCAACACCCTCAAGTATCGTAGGACCCAGGTAGAAGCCCCTTGGGTAGTCCTGAACCTTGTAATCCCTACCATCAAGCACAACCCTGGCACCGGCGTTCACGGCATTCTCAACCTTCCTAATCACGTTCTGCCTATACTGCTCCGTGGTCATTGGACCCATCTCAACAGACTCATCAAGCCCATAACCAACCCTCAACACCCTAGCCCTCTCAACAAAGGCGTTCCTGAACTTGTTGTAGAAGTTATCATCACCAACAACCACGATGTTCTGTATAGCCAAGCACCTCTGCCCAGCATTACCATACTTCGAGTGAATCAACGTCTCCACAGTCCTCTCGAGGTTGGCGTCAGGCATGACGACGGCGTAGTTGGCGGCACTGCCACCGCCAAGGAACCTCTTACCAGCCCTCGCCGATGCCTCATAAAGCCTTTGGGCTATTGTCGATGTGCCAACGAATGCGGTACCCTCAACAAGCCTGTGCGTCACCAGGTAATCAACAACCGAGTTATCCAGGTGCACTAGGTTTAGAACGCCTGGTGGTAGTACGTCAGCCATCAACTCCATGACGTAGGTCATGGGTATCGGAGTCACAGGGCTAACCTTAACAACCACAGTGTCACCGAGCGCTATTGCGTACGGTATGAACCAGAAGGGTATCATGACTGGGAAGTTGTACGGTGTTATTATCGAGAACACACCCAGTGGCTCCCTCATCATTATTTCATCAATGTCCTTGGCAATCTCACGCTGATACTCACCCTTGGATAGTGTGAGTAGTGCGGATATTGCGGCTTCGACATTCTCAATACTCCTCCTCAAATCACCCCTAGAGTCACTAATAGGCTTACCATGGTTCTGCGTATTAACCCTAGCAATATCCTCCTTATGCTCCTCAAGACCCACTTAATCCTGAAGAGGTACTGAAGCCTATCGGGAACTGGAGTCC
>LOCH01000139.1 GCA_001516765.1 Vulcanisaeta sp. MG_3
TCGAGCCGTAACTATACAATTTCTAATTAACTTCGAGACCACCTATACAATTCATAACCACCGTACATCAACACAGCGGCAATAATTAATAAAGGCGATGCCATTATCACAACGTTAACAACATTAATTCGCGCCTTGGCTTGTATGGGCATGGAGCGATAAACGAAGGTAAGTAATGCCGGTTTCTCATAAACCTCGTAAGGCCACACTATCAACAACTCCCGGGGCTTATTGTTGCTGTGTAATTCGTATAATCACCTAAGAAGTTCGGCAATAATTGTTTGATCTCAGTGATATTGATTGAATGGCCCACGGTTATTTGAGCCGTACTTAAGGTATTATTCAGTGGAGGTGGTAATGAACTAATTCGTGTTACAAGAACCTTAAACCTAGCTCCGTACATCGTCATTACATTAACAGTAATTGGATTACTCATAGTCGAGAATAGGTATGCCTTATCCGAACCATTCACAATTAAAAGCCCAGAGCCACTAACATATGCGTAGCCAGTAGCCGGTAAGAGTACTGGTAAGAATAAAAGTGGGATTAGCACTAGAATTGCGCCTATGGCTATTAATAACACGCCAAGCACCTTGGCGATCACCTTACTCAAGGGTTTACCCTGCCCACCCATCGCCTTACCCACTCTGCTGGATCCTTTTAGTGGTAGTGTGGTGGTATACCCTATCAGTATCGTATTGAGGTCTACCTTATCCAATTGACCTATGTAGTGCCAGGTCCTACCATGCTTAACATATACATACTCCTTACCACCAACCTGCTTAATCACCACGGAACCCTCCAACCCACATTTAGGACAAACACCCCTACCAATAGACCTAGCACTCACGTATGGGAGAGCTTAGAGCGATCTTATAATGGTAACTGTGGTAAAGATTGTGGTAAGCCCATCATCATGCCGTATTTTAACGTGCAATGACCAATAATGTTTTACATAGGAATTGCCTGGGATGGGATATTAGCTATATTACCTTCCTCTTACCAGGCACGTTCAATATGAATGGTGAATCGCGCATATCATCTCTATTGATATGTCGCGGATAAGCGTTTCTAATAGAATTGATCGTATTATGATTGATATAGTCCCGAATTATGGGAGCTAACGTCTTTCCATGGACACCGAATCTGGGTGCTTCTATGCTTATTGATAGTATCGATACTGTGAGTAGGGTCCATGCCAATGGGTTGTTTGGTAATTGCTGGATTGGTATTGATACCACGAGCGAACTTACGGTTTCCATTGACGATGTTAACGATGCCTCAACAGGCCCAAGCTTTTCTATTGATACTGCGTAGAGTGAGTACGGTATCACATTACCAATAAATGCCAGTGCCAATGGATAATAAATGTACTGAATATTTGATGTAATGATTGCGCCATGTACCATAAAGAGTGAGATCAGTAATGTACCCAGCGATTGCCCAAGGATGAGATTTAGGGTGTCCGCATGACTAAGGTACGCTAAAGCCAGTGTGTATGCTAGGTTTAGGATCATTAGTAGCATCGCTATGTATATGGAATCGCCATAACCCTGAAATAGCAAATAAAGCCCTGTAAGCAGTGTTACGGCTGATATCACGTACTTAATACTCACGTCCCTATTGAGTAAGTAATCAATTACTATCAGTGGAATAATATAGCTGGAACTTACCAACGCTGTTAAGCCACCAACAGACCCTGATAACTCAACGTATAGGTACGAGAGTGCGTAATTTATTGGCGATAGTGCTAAACCCTTAACCACCGATTCACGGTCAAACCCATTGAAGGCTAATATCATCGCTAATGAAGCCGTGGAGAATAGGTATATCGACGCCAATAATTGCTCTATTCCATAAAGCCTCAGCGCTAAGTACGTGATTGGGTACGAAACTCCCCACAGGGCTGAGGCGAGCATCGCCAATGCCAGGTACCGCTTTGCCATACCAATCACCTGAGGGAATTGATGGACAGAAAGGGACTATGTAAAGCAAAACTTTCGCTTCACTCGGTATTAAAAATCTTTTTCAATCAAATTTTAGGCACTAACGGGTATTGAGTGATCTATTTTATTATAATGACATGGAATCATTGTAGTATTATTTACCAGCTGCACCATCAAGTACACTAACGGGCAAGCTCCTCGTCTCCACACCCCATATGTACCAGGCTAGAGCCGCGGCTGTGCCGACGATGTACAGTAGTACATTCGAGAGTAGGTATGTGAACGTACTGGCTGTGGCTAGTAGGTAGTAGATTAGTATTATGTAGACGGTCCATGAGATAAGCCTAACAATACCTATCCACGTGGACCTAACCCTCGTTGGGAATAACTCAGGCTCCAAAAGCACCCTCACCGCCCAACCGAACTCACTAAATACCATATTTAGGAATAGAAGTATGTAGAATATCGATAAAGAGGAAGCTATACTACTTGTTGACATTAGGCCGTAAACCAGGAATATGGGTATCATGGTTAACAAACCGCCAATGTACGACAATAAGGTAAACATCTTCCTACGTATATTGTCGACAACCAAGCCCACAAGACCTGCCAATGATGCACCAACATTAGCCCATAGAAGGACCTGGGCAGCCAACACCTCATTACTGGAGAAGGGTAGTGTGGGTAGGTATATTATGTAATATGCCATTAGACCATAGGTTGCCAACTGCGAGAACCCCATCAATGACAGCACCAATGCCCTGAACCACACCGGTGGGAACCTCACATTCGCCTTACTACGATAATCCGAGATGGCATACATCAACCCCTTCTCCTCAGCAATCCTCCTCGCAACATCCTCCCTACCCTTAACCATAAGCCACCTAACGGACTCAGGCGTTACCAACCTTATCACTACCGCCACCGCAATTATGAGAATGGCGGTCCCTATCATGGTCCACGTGGCCGAAATAGGAGTGCTCCATAGCAATGATAGGAAGAATATTAGAGCCGCTAAGGCGGCACCGACATTATCGAAATTCGTGATTAAAACGAGCATGGAACCCCTGCGATTTGGCGGCATCAGCTCTGTAGTCGCTGCCAATGCCGGCGGTTCCTCACCACCGACGCCAACCTCGGCTAGGATGTACGATATTAAGAACACAGTAAACGCGATTTCCACGGGCATGGTATTAATAAAAAATAGTGATAGTGCCATCCCAACTAAGCCTATGGTGTACAGGCTCATTGTGAATACATAAATTCCCCTCCTACCAACAATATCAGCTAACCGACCCATTAGGGTATTACCAACCATCAGAAATAAGGGACCCATTGCCGCAGAAATTGGCACTAAGAACCTAGGTATGTATTTAGAGAAGTAATCAAGGGTCATGACACCACTGGTTGTCACAAAACCCCATATTAGGAACGTTAGGGAGTAACTAAGGAACATCACGTAATGTATCCTTGAGAGCTTTGTTTCGCTGCTCATTTGTTCAATCACCTAGTTATAAGTAATTAATAACCTATTTATAAGACTTATGCTAATGACAAATAATACGGTTAATGCTCCATAATTATTACGAATTCGGTATAACGGTAATTCCCGGTGAGGATATTGTTCATTAACAATATTTTACTCCTCAGTTTCTTCCTGTGGTAATTCTATGTTCAGTTTCTTAAATAACCCCATGTAATAATCCTTAATCTTTCCTTTAATCTCCTCAAAATGCTTTGGCAAGTCCGCAGGGTCCAAGCCCCTGGCTAGGTACTTGGAAAACCGAGCCTTATATAATGCCTCATTCTCACCCTTAAGTTTCTCCGCATATTCGGCAATGTGCTTACCGCTCAACCTATCCTCATCAGGAAGTACCTCCTCATCATGAGGAGTCTCGAGCCCTGCATCAACAGCCCCCTTAATTACAGCAAACACACGGGCACCCTTTATTGGTCTATGAAGTCCTATGTCAGGTATAGCCCTCTTAACACCTTTCAATAACGCCTTATAACCAATCAATAAGCCGACTAGGTAGGCTGCCGGCGTATTCTTTGTGCCACCCTTCCAACCCAACCTAACCAATTCCTTCGATGTTGCGCTGACAATTACTGCATCACCAGTGACTTTGGCTGTAACGACCTGGGCAATTATGTAATTATTGGTTTTTCTAATTACAAGCCTTGGCAACCCACTCTTTATCATCTCCCTACGCTTGTAGTAATTCGTCTTACCCTCCCTACGCCTCCTAAACTTAACCTTATAACGCCCAGTCCTTGCCATGCTCGTAAAGCCAAAAGGATTGTTGCTTAATAAGTATTTCTAAGCCACGGCTCTTTAGCCCTATCGCTGCTTAATTATGTTGTTACTTATCAAGTATGCCCTAAGTGCCGAGACACTGTTAAACCTGCCACCCTTGATCTGTAGGTAAAGCTCCCTCCAAGTCTTCGAATCAATCAACCCCCTCCTCTTAAGCGAGTTTAGGTACCTCCTCAACGCCCTAATCTTCCTAACCCAAGCCTCCTTGGGGTCAAGCCTTGCGTATTTCGAGCCCTTCCTACTACCAACACCCCTCCTCCTACCCTTCTTCCTCTTCTCATGGTACTCACGCCACCTACCCCTACTAACGCCTCTCTTATACTCCGCGTATATCAACCCCTCCTTAATCAAAGCCCTCACGTCAGCCTTAGTCGTCACCTCACCAAGCCTATCAATAGCCTCAGGGCTAATCCTAACCCTGGACTCACCAGCACCAAGCACCTCCGCAGCCAGCCTCTTTACGTCAACCATACAACGCATTTGAAGCCAAAGCCCTATTTAAACATTGCCGCAGCGAGATTACTCTACGGTGTTAATAGTACCTTACCAACTCTATTCTCGTCCTTAAACATGATATCAAAGGCATCCTTAACCCTCTCGAGATCAAGCTTCGTATATATCGGAGCCCTAATCCTACGTTTACTTAGTAGGTTCAATAAAACCCTCAACTCAGCCCTGGTACCACCTGTGGAGCCTATCACAAGTACTTCCCTGGAGTATAGTGACGGTAAATTAAGCGTGACATCACCACCAGTTAATGCACCCGCTGTAATCCACCTACCGTACTTGGCGACTATTGAGAAGCTGAGATTCCAGGTTGATTGACCAACAGCATCCACAACAACATCTGCACCCAAACCCTCACTAAGCTCATTAATAACCTGCTTAACATCATCAGGTGTGACGACGTAATCGGCGCCAAGCTCCATCAATGCCTGCCTAACCCTATCAGCTCTCCTACTAACAGCAACTACAATGGCGCCTCTCAACTTGGCAAATTGAATGGCATAACTACCCACATTACCAGTGGCTCCAAAAACTGCAACAACCTCGCCTGGGTGAACCTCAGCACGATTAAGCATATGCCACGCAGTCAATGCACCAACGGGCAATGTGGCAGCCTCATCAAGACTAACCCCTTTGGGAACCTTTAGTGCATTGGTGGTAGGCACTACGGCATACTCAGCAAATCCTCCCTGGGTCACAACACCAATTAGTCCACTATTTACGCATAATTCCTCATGACCCATTAAGCAGTACCGGCAGGTTCCATCAAATAATCTATTGTAAATAACCACCTCATCGCCAACATTAACCCCACCAACCCCAGGACCAACCTCCTCAATGACACCGGAGAATTCAGCGCCAGGTATGTGAGGTATGGGTCTAGCGTTTTTGTTATTTATTGTGAAGTAATCAACGGGGTTCACTCCAGCGTACTTAACCCTCACCAGCACCTCACCAGGTCCAGGCTTTGGCTTTGGCATATCCATTATCTTCAGGTTTTCAATACCAGGCGTTTCAAAGACTACAGCCCTCATCAACAAGGCAGGTCCTAAAATATTAATAAGTATACGTCGGCTGCTTCAAGATAATGAACACTCACTGTCAAGCAAGATGAATGAGTAGGTCGAGAAGCCCTAGTAGTATTGTCATGATACTAAGCATTAACCTAATAACCCATTCAGGAACCCTCCTCTGTATCGACGCGCCGAGGTATGAACCCATAAGTCCACCGAACCCTATGCTCACGCCAACGGAGATATTGGGACCAAACCCCAATATTGAATATGTCACTAAGGACGGGATGGACCCCGCTAGGGTCCCAATCAATGTTGCACCAGCTGTTACGTAAACGGGTAGGTTAAAGGCCGTTAATAATATCGGCGCCATTATCGATGCGCCCCCAATACCATAAATACCACCAACCACGCCAATGATGAAGGATAATGCGAAGATTATTGGTAATGATACGCTGAAGACCTTATCTGAAAACAGGAAGAAAAGTCTCCCAGACCTCACACCCAACACCTTCACAGCAGTAACCAGCTGCTTCCTAGCCCTCACAGCTCTCACGGTCATGATCGATTCAACGCCAAGGATTAGTAAAACGACATCGACAAACACCCTAAAGACCTCAGCCCCTATTAAGAAGACACGGATATACGAACCCGCGATAGAGCCCGCCATACCACCAAGGGCTAGCGTGAGAGCTAACTGCTTGACTACCCTACGCTCTCTCAAATAACGATAAATAGATAATGGTGTGGCGATGACATTATACATGAGATTCGTACTGCTAACCACAGGGCTTAATGCCCCAAGTATGTAAATCTGGGCAGGTACTAATAAATAAGCCCCCGAGATACCGCCCTGAGAGGCTACGAATGAGATTATAAGTGCTAATCCAAATAGTTCAATCAAGATAAATTCGTTCACATTTGATTTTGGCAATAATTAAGCTTAATTTTTATTACACTTAGTTGATTCATTATAGCGGCTTTACCTCGTATTTACCATCAGGGTACACGATAGCTCGGGCCCTCCTGGTTGCCCAGCACGAAAAGACTATGCCTATCGCGAAGGTTGCTGGGTGCCTGTACGCGTACTCAATATGCACGTCTAGTGCCGTTACCCTACCTCCAGTTCCATGAGCCCCAATACCTAGTTTATTGATAGCCTCCAGCAATGCGTCCTCAATCTTTGCGATTCCGGGATTACTATTTCTTGAACCAACGGGCCTTAATACGGCAGCCTTCTTGGCCAGCTTGGCGGCAACGTCTAGGTTGGGCCCAATACCCACACCAACAATGACTGGTGGGCAGGGCATTGGGCCAGCATCAATGACAGCGTTGAGTACAAGCTCGGGTAGCCTTTCCCATGCATTGCCTGGCGGTACCACGAAGGCCTTGCTGGGTAGCTCGGTACCACCACCCTTTGGTGTGTATATCATTTCCAGGTAATCACCATCAAATAATTCCACATCAAACACGGGTATCCCAATGCCTGTATTATCCCCTGTGTTTCTCTCGGTCAATGGGTCTACGGAGTTCGACCTTAGGGGCAACTCCTTCGTAACCTCCCTGACTGCTTCCGTCAGTATTGAGAATAATTTGCTCCTTATTGGGAAGCCATCGCCAAGCTTTATGAAGAACGTGGGCACGCCAGTGTCTTGGCACACGGCTGCGTTGTACTGCCTTGCCAGGTCTATATTCGTTAGTATCGCATTCAACTGAACCTTGCTTGGTTCGTGAATCTCGATCTTAACGGCATTCTTAAGCGCATTCACCACATCATCCGCCGGCGAGACACTGGCCATCTTTACTATTGCCTTTGCCGCCTCCTTAATCGAATCCTCAAGGCTCGGCATGGTTAACCTAGCGTAACCGAGGTATTAAAGCTTTGTTTGCCACATCAATGTAGTAAATAATTATGGAAATGCTTAATTAAGGACCTAGTGTACACTAGCTTTGGGTGTTTGTTGTGGGCACGTACTACCTGAAAACCCCCATTAGTGACGAGGACATCACTAAATTAAGGGTTGGGGACACAATATACGTGAGTGGCATACTCATTAGTGCACGTGATTCAGCCCATGTCAGAATGGTCGAGTCAATAAGAAAGGGCGAGAAATTGCCCGTTGATTTAAAGGGCGGAGTTATATACCACGCGGGCCCAGTTGCCCTGAAGCAGGGCGATACATGGAGGATAATAAGCATGGGACCAACAACCAGCGCTAGGATGGATGACTTCGAACCAGAGGTTATCGAGAAACTCGGCGTCAAGCTTGTAATCGGCAAGGGTGGCATGGGTCCCAAGACTACGGAGGCAATGAGGAAGTTCAAGGCAGCATACGCAATATTCACGGGTGGCGCCGGTGTCCTGGCGGCTAAGGCTATCAAGAGAGTCCTAGGCGTACACTGGCTCGACCTAGGTATTGCGGAGGCCATGTGGATCCTCGAGGTTGAGAACTTCGGGCCACTAACCGTCGTGATAGACTCATACGGCAACAACTACTACGAAGACCTCAGAAAGAACGTTAGGGAGAAGGTTAAGGAACTATCCGAGGAGGTCAACAGGGTAATAAAAGACGTACTCCACAACCCATAGAGAATATGCACCTAAGAGGTTGCCGCTTTCAAAACCAATTATAAAAAGGCATCGAGGAAGAACAATAGGTATTGCATGCTGATTAAAA
>LOCH01000140.1 GCA_001516765.1 Vulcanisaeta sp. MG_3
CAACAGGGTAATAAAAGACGTACTCCACAGCCCATAGAGAATATGCACCTAAGAGGTTGCCGCTTTCAAAACCAATTATAAAGAGGCATCGAGGAAGAACAATAGGTATTGCATGCTGATTAAAAGTGCCAAAGAATATTGGATATACACAGCATTAGGAGATCAATAATACATCACCCAATACCACCATTAATTCGTAGACCTCAACATTATTCAAACGCATCATATGTAACTCCTCAACAACCCCTAATACTCCTACCCCAAGCCCTCGACAACACCTCCTGGAGCCTGTTGAACTCACCCCTAAGCATGGGTACCCTATACGTCACCCCATTATAATCAATGAGTAGGACATACTCAATATTCGAACCAGTGGGTGGTACATTACCAATCGGCGGCATCAACGTGGTACCGCCGACACAAATACTGTCTAGGGCATCGTCCCTGGATATGAAGAACGTGTTCCCACTCCTATCCGTGATAGTGAACCCATCGTAGGTTAAGGTAATACTCCTCACATCACTAACCAACCTCCTCTTGTAGTACCTATACGTCCAACGCGCACTAATACCAGCCAAACCAAACATCACAGCGAGGGCGATTAACACACCCTCAGTAATAACCCTCAGGCTAATGAGGGTGGACACGATATAATACAGCATGTAAAACACGATGACACCTACCACAATGTAGAACATGACATTATACTTACCCACACTCCACCTCCAAAGCACACCCCCAGGCATGGTTGATGGGGCACTAGCCTCGGGAGTCTCGGGAGTGGTTGGTGTCACGGGCCCAACCTCAATCCTGATCCTCGGGCACTCGGGCGGTTCCCAACCCCAGTAAGTGCTTAACGCATTGATTAACTCGTCATACTGCCTCTGGCTCAGTGGGAAGGAGTACTCAACCAACCCGTGGATTACATGTAGTCTTAATCCCGCGGGGGACTTCCTAATACAGACTACATTATTACTAACAACCACATCCCTCGGCACAGTAAAACCCCTCCTACCCCTAACAACCAAGCCATCCTCCGTGAACCTAACCTCAACTGCGGATGGTAGTAAGCGTAGTATTATGTAGTACATCGCGAAGAAGGCTGTGGAGATTATCGCCACGCCCAGTGTATCGTTGAATCTGTACTGGGGCGGGCTTGTGAGGGCGGCGAGTAGTAGGAGGAATAGGAAAAATGCAATAAAGCCGTAGATGAATAACCTATCGTATAGTGGCCCTCGCCTCTTTAGTCTCCAGATTGCCCTGGTCATGTGATCACCTCAACACCCAGGTTTTTCAACTTGTCAATGGCGTCCTGGATTCCGATTGGCATGAGGTTATACGTGGAAACACTATAAGAAGAAAATAGGTTGGAGGCCCAAACCCTACCGAGCATATACGCCTCATTGTCAATAATGAAGAGACCTACCTCACTAACCGCGCCATAGAGCATGTCCTCATCGACACGTATCGGGTTTAGACTATTGAGTAACCCACTAGCCAGTGCAATGTTCCTAACGTGGTAGGTTAGGAAGCCGATGCCTATTGCGAGGGGAACGAGCCCAATTAACCAACCGACCCATTCTGGGACGTACCAAGTCCCTCTCGTGAAGAGTATTAGTGAAATAACCAGTACACCGAATAGGGTTACTCCAGTGAAGAGGATGAGTGCGGCCCACATCCACCTCAGTATTGGGTTGCCTGGTGTTGTTATGATGACTGTCCTCACGCCCCTGTCCCTAGCCCTCGCAACGTCAATAACGAACTTGGGGTCGAGGATTGGCGAGGCAGTAATAACCCTCTCGCTCGCTTTTGCTACCTTACTCCTGAGTCCGTCCCAGAACGTGGCTTGCGGGCGTTTCTTAGTAACTTTAATAGTGGGCATATATTCTATTAATTTAAAAGGTATTTATATTTCTATTTCTTAATCAAAATCAAAAAGAATAATGTTTGTTTTTGACTTGAGGGTATTTTGTTTATTTTTGTTTGGTTTGTTATTGTTATTGTGGCTATGTATGAGTTCCATGGCGTTTCTATGTAGTTCATGGTATTGCCGTTGGTGTCTATTCCAGCCAGTGTGTAGCCATTGTATGGCTATATTATGAGTGTTATTGTTGTGTTAATGGGTAGCGCGAGGTTATTACTCACTGGTCCATTGAGCATTAATGAGCTCATTGGGAGCCCGGGTTCGTTGATGAGCATTATCAAACCACCACCATAACTCATATTCAAACCAACATTAACCATTGGTCCACAATTAACCAAAACAGTCACGTAATTACTGCCGTTATTTAAGGTAACCTCGTTAAACGGTTCATAGGTTATTGAAGGACTGGGGCAGTTACCGACCGAGGAAACATTGGGAGACACCAGTACCAGGCCAATCAGGAAAAGCAGGACCAACTGCTTGGAGCCGGTGCCATTATAAACGGCATACCAATTATCGGATGCATTAGCCATTAATAAATTAGAGTTTTAGAGTTACATTTAATTGAAAATGAATCAAATAAACATATAATGCAATGTGTTTCTTGTTATCTCTTCATTTAGGGGTATGGTTTGATTTCACGTATTAGGTCTTTCTCGGTGATTATTCCCATGAGTACTCCCTTCTCGACTACTGGTAGGGAGCTTACGTTGTTTCTCCTCATTAGGTCTATGGCGTCTGTTACTGAGGCGCTGGGGTCTATTGTCACTGGGTTGTGGCTCATTAGGGATGTGATTGGGTAGCTTTGGTCGATGTTTCTCCCTGCCTCGAGTTGCTTCAGGATGTACCTCAGTATGTCTCTGATGGACAGTATGCCCATTACCCTATTGCCCCTCGTTATTACGAGATGACGAATTTCATGCGTTGCCATGCTCTTGATTGCATCGCTTATCGTTGATTCTGGGCCCAGGTTTGGTTTGTTCATTATGTCAAACACCCTACGTTGTTTAAATAATTGGCTGGGTAGTTTACGCACGATATCTCTCTCGGTGATTATACCCACCACCTTATCACCATCGAACACTAATGCTGCATCGGCATTCGAATCTATCATGCGCCTCACCACCTCGCCAACATAGTCGTTGGATAGTGCCTTAACGTAACCCGTGCCAACCATGATGCCTCCAACAGAGCCACTCAATACCTGCTGTCCCTCCTTATCGATACCCTTAATCGTGCTTAAGGCCGTGACCATGCCTATTATGGAGTTACTCCTGGTGATTGGTACGTGCCTAAAGTCGTGGTTCACCATGAGCCTTATTGCGTCGATAACCTTTGCATTGTCTTCAAGTGTTAATACGCGTGAGGTCATGATTTCCCTAGCGAGTATTGGCATAATTACTCACATTATATAGCTGTAATTAAATGTATTTATGCGTTATTATGCGTGGTGATGGTTAGTAAGATTTACCTCTTAAACCCTAACTTTAATAAAATGGCGTTAACTTATCGTAATGTTGAGGGAGTTAAAGGTCAATATATTGGGTCCCGTACACCTTCCAGAGCTTCCCCGCGAGTTCCAGGATACGATGGTGAAGTTTGGCGTGTTCAGGGTGTTTATTGGTGGTTCCTGGATAGACTTCGGTAGTTACATGCCCGTGAAGTCTCCGGTAAATAATGAGGTTTTTGCGTATGTGAATAAGCTGGAGCCCGAGCACGTAGATGCGGCTGTTGAGAAGCTTCATAGTTCATGGTGGTCATTGAAGGGCATACCTGCGCATAAGAGGGCTGATTTGATAATGAAGGTTGCTGATTTCATTAGTGAGTACAGGAGCCTGTTCAGGGATGTCCTGGTTCTCGAGGGCGGCAAGCCCATGGGTGAGGCTGAGGGTGAGGTCCAATCTACAATCGATAGGTTAAGAATGATTCATCAGGACCTAGGTAGGTTACTTGATGTTGGTATACCTGGTGAGTATGGTGCCGGTACTGAGAATAAGTACGCAATAGTTGTTAGGGAACCTGTCGGTGTTGTTGCAGCCATAGCGCCATTCAATTACCCACTATTTACACCCATGGTTAAGGCGGCAACGGCGTTGCTGGCGGGTAACCCAGTGATCCTTAAGCCGTCAAGCTACACACCAATCATGGGCGTGTTAATTGCTAAGGCCTTTGAGTACGCAGGTTTGGGGAACTATTTTGCCCTAGTCACGGGCCCTGGTGCCAGTATTGGCGATGCCCTGGTAATGCACCCATTGGTTAGGGCTATATCGCTTACGGGTAGTACGGAGACGGGGTTGAGAGTCCTCAGGATGGCTGGCTTGAAGAAGTTACAGCTGGAGCTTGGCGGTAAGGCACCGGCGATAGTTCTCGAGGATGCAGACCTGAGGTTGGCGGCTAATAAGATAGCCACTGGTTCCCTACGCCTGTCAGGGCAGAGGTGTGACGCCATCAGTAGAGTCATAGTACTGGATAGCGTGGCAGACGAGTTTGTTGAGTTATTGATTAAGGAGGTTGAGGGTTGGGTTGTCGGTGATCCCAGGGATCCCAAGGCTGCGATGGGGCCGTTAATCAGCATTAATGCTGTGGAGAGGGTGCACTCAATGGTGGATGACGCATTGGTGAAGGGTGGAAACTAGTGCATGGTGGTGGTTATTGGCTAACATACCATGAAGCCGCCATCGTTGATCACGTGGATAGAAGGGCTAGGCTTGCTGTTGAGGAGACCTTCGGTCCCGTGATACCCATTATTAGGGTTAGGGATGTTGATGAGGCCATTGAGGTGGCTAACGAGGTCAGGTACGGGTTAGACGCGGCAGTCTTCGGTAAGGACATAGACACTCTCTGGCGTGTGGCTAGGTCAATCGAGGTTGGTGAGATTACAATAAATGACTTTCCACGCCACGGTCTTGGACTCTTCCCATTTGGTGGGGTTAAGGACTCGGGCATTGGCAGGGAGGGTGTGGGCTTCTCAATAGAGGATGTAACCGAATTGAAAACAATCGTGATATCATCGCATCGGTGATTCACGCATCGATCACATCCACGAAGGAAGAAATCTTAATGCTAAGGGTTAAGGTGAATAATGATTGTAATAGCATTTGTTGGTCAGTCCCTGACCCACCAATCATAGGTTCAGTTGCCGCTTCTCATCACGTTAAGGAGTAATGGATTAAATAAAATTAAATAATTTTTGCCGTATTTATGATTGTGGAGAGGCTTGCTAAATCCTTAATGGTGCTTTCTAAGGATGGAGTCTTCACCCGCGAATCCCTTGAGAGATTAAGTGGTCTAGGTGGTTCGATCGTTGAATCTTTCCTTAATGAGTTGTTGAGTGATGGTGCTATTACTAGGGTAGGTGAGGGCTATAGGGTTAACATGAGACCTCACGCGCTGATTAGGTACTTCATGAATAAGGGATTGAGTGTTGACCTTGAGGAAATAAGCGGCTTCCTTCCCTGGGATGAGTTCGAGGCCTTGATAAGGCTTATTTTTGAGGAGTGGGGGTTCAGGGTCGTCAGTAGGCTCAGGGTCCCCGTCGTTGGTACCAGGGTTGAGTTTGATGTCATTGCCTATAGGGAGCCAAGGGTCTTACTGATAGAGGCTAAGCGTTGGAGGAGGGTTTCTGGAAGCTTGTCCGCTATCGTTAAGAGGCACCTTGAGAAGGTCGAGTTGGTGTCTAGGGAGCCAGAGGTTTTGATGAATAGGTTAGGGGTTAGGTGGGGTGAGGCCTTGTTAATACCCGTCGTTATTACTTGGCATAAGGCTGGCATGAGTATGCTTGAGGGTGTACCTATCGTGAGTATTTACCAGGTTAATTCATTCATAATGGAGCTTGATGGTATCGTTGATTACGTAAGGGCATTCAGGGTTTCCTGGAGGTATCTTTGATCCTGGCATAGCAATCTGGGCAGGCATAGACCTTGAACACCATGCCCAACTCCTTAACCTCATAATCAACTATGTAGTACTCCCTAACCCTCCTTAGGCAGAAGAAGCATATAACGCCCTTATTACCAACCCTCTTCATTACCCTGACTCCTCCGTCTCCTCCTCGCTCTTAAGCATAACGGTCATGCTCAT